>NZ_JBVIJE010000015.1:0-184420 GCF_055581585.1 Streptomyces sp. NPDC031426 | reverse complement strand
CCCCCCCCCCCCCCCCCCCCCCCCCCCCCCCCCCCCCCCCCCCCCCCCCCCCCCCCCCCCCCCCCCCCCCCCCCCCCCCCCCCCCCCCCCCACGTGGGTGAGACGAACCCTTCCGGCTAAACCGTCAGGCTTTCAGGGACTGCCCGGGTCTCCGTTGACAGAGGACATCGGCAAACCGCGGACTTCTCGGAAAGGGCGTGGACATCGGGGAATCGCCGAGAAAGAGGAGCGCCGTAGCCGGAGTGGGTCCTCCAGCGGGGCGGTGGTGAACCACCCGTGCCCCAAGGCCTGCCGCGCGTGCTCGGCCCCGTCGGACGGTCCGAAGAACGACTCCGCACAGATGCCGCGCACGAACACACCGCGGCGTACGCAGCCCGTCGCTCCACTGCCTCGGCTCGTTCAGCGCTCCCGGCCGCGGGACCGCGGACCATGCTCAGGATCTCGCCGCGGAGGCACCGGCCTCGCACGCGCCCAAGCCTGACCCCGGCCGTTCGGCCTCCGGCTTGGCATCCTGCTGCCAGGCTAATTAATGTCAGTCGATCGATCTGGACCATAGCTCGGGCGCGATGCCAGAATCCTTCCTGACCAGCGCAGTTGCTCACCGCCCGAGAAGCCGTAGGTCGATGGGGGAACACCGCATATCGGCCACACCGTGTGACAGCACACGGCGTGGCCGTCGGCCGTCACTCGCCGAGCCGACGGCAGTTTCGCGCCACCGTGCCTCGCGAGGCACGGTTCATCAGCTACTCCCCCGGGGTGGTGGTCAGGTACCGCGGTCGGACCGTATCGCCTGACCACCAAGAGGACACTTCATGAACTCCGAGCGGCTCGTCCACGACCCACCACGACCATCGCGTGGCGAGAAACGTACGGATCCCTCGTCGGAGACCTCCCCACCCCGTCAGCGCCGGCTGCCGTACCGGCGCCAGGACGGCTCTTCGTCCCCGAGGCCACCGCGCTGAACCGCGTTCGACGAAGCGTCACAAGGCGGAGCGGTCGGCACAACCGACAGCCCGCCTCCCGCCGTCATCGGCATTCCATCCATCGACCTTAGACCAGAGGAGCGATCAGCATGGAGACGTCCGTCCGCACGACCGCCCTGCGAACCGCGCCCCGAACCTCTCCTGGTGCGGCGGCCCTCACCCGCCGCACCGGTCTTTCTCTGCCACCGGACTTCCCCCTGACCGAGTGGAAGCGGCTCGGCAAGCACCTCTACCTGATAACGGACTCTTCGAGCTGGTGGCTCGGCGACTGGCTTGTTTTCGGCCAGGACGCCTACCCCGGACGTTACAGACAGGCCATGGAGGAAACCCGCCTGGACTACAAAACCCTGCGGAACTACGCATGGATCGCGCGGCGCTTCCCCGCTGCCGAACGGCACCCCGAGGTCAGCTTCCAGCACCATGCCGAGGTCGCCTCGCTGGACCCCTCGAAGCGTGCCATGTGGCTGGAACGCGCCGCTCAGGAAGGCTGGTCCCGCAACGCGCTCCGGCAGCACCTGCGGCAGGCGGCTCTGGCCGGATCGGCCGACGTGACCGACGAACACAAGGGCAAGCAGGTCCAGCTCCACGTACGCACGACCGCAGAACGGGAGAGCCTGTGGGCGGACGCGGCCGGGCGCGACGGCCTCGACCTGACCGAGTGGATTATCATCAGCCTCGACAAGGCCGCGAAACTGGGGGCAGCCGCCGCGAGCGGTCCCGCAGGCAATCCCGAGGACGCGGTGGACTAGGTCGCACGTGACCGCCCGCGTGAGGTGTCCGACGGCATCGACCCGCGGGCCGTACGGCGAGGTCGGCCGGGTACGTGCCGACTGGGGATCCGAGGTCCGGGACGCGGCGGCCGGTCAGGCCACCGAGGATCCCCGCGACTCGATCGGGCCCAGATCCATCTCCTCGAACGAACGAGCATGTAAGGAGAAGGCCTCGATGAGGATCGGCATCGTGGGAGCCACCGGCCAGGTCGGCGGCGTGCTACGCGGCATTCTGGCGGAGCGGTCGTTCCCCGTTACGGAGCTACGCCTCTTCGCCTCGGCCCGCTCCGCCGGGCGCACCCTGCCCTGGCAGGGCGGTGAGGTCACCGTCGAGGACGCCGCCACGGCCGACTACCGCGGCCTGGACATCGTGATCTTCTCCGCCGGTGGCGCGACCTCCAAGGCGCTGGCACCGAAGGTCGCCGCGGCGGGCGCCGTCGTGATCGACAACTCCTCCGCCTGGCGGCACGACCCCGACGTGCCGCTGGTCGTCTCCGAGGTCAACCCGGAGGCCATCAGGAACCGCCCCAAGGGCATCATCGCCAACCCGAACTGCACCACGATGGCCACGATGCCGGTACTGCGCCCCCTCCACCAGGAGGCTGGTCTGACCGCGCTGGTCGCCACGACCTACCAGGCCGTCTCCGGCTCCGGCCTCGCCGGTGTCGCCGAGTTGCACACCCAGGCGTGCAAGGTCGCCGAGACCGCCGACCAGCTCGCCTTCGACGGCGAGGCCGTCGACTTCCCCGAGCCCTCCGTCTACGAGCGCCCGATCGCCTTCAACGTGGTGCCGCTGGCCGGCTCCCTCGTCGACGACGGTTCGGCCGAGACGGACGAGGAGCAGAAGCTGCGCCGCGAGAGCCGCAAGATCCTCGGCATCCCGGATCTCAAGGTCTCCGGCACCTGTGTCCGTGTCCCGGTCTTCAGCGGCCACTCGCTCCAGATCAACGCCCGCTTCGAACGCCCGATCACCCCTGAGCGCGCCGCCCAGTTGCTCGCCACCGCCCCCGGCGTCGAACTCTCGGCGATCCCCACTCCGCTCCAGGCCGCGGGCAAGGACGTCTCGTACGTCGGCCGCATCCGCACCGACGAGACCGTCGAGCACGGCCTCGCGCTCTTCCTCTCCAACGACAACCTCCGCAAGGGCGCGGCCCTCAACGCCGTTCAGATCGCGGAGCTCGTCGCCGCCGAACCGACTGCGTAGAGCCGCACGAAGAGGACGTCGAAGGCGATGCCCGGGACGCCGGCCCCGCACCCGCGGCGTGATCACAGTCTTCGAGCAGAGCGGCACCCGAGCCGGATCCCTCCGCGGTGCCGCTTCCCCTCCTAGCTCCGTCAGCCTCCCCAGGACAGGGTGTTGTCCAGCGTCACACCGTGGCTGGTGAAGTCGAGCACGACTCGGTCCCCGTCCTGGGTGCGGAAGCCGCTGTGGAAGCTGCTCCGGTCGGCGCCGAGGTACACGTAGTGCACCCGGCCCGGGCGGTGCAGGGACCGGTAGGAGAAGAGCCGGCCGATCATGGTGTCGACGTGGTAGTGGAGGGCATCCGTCCCGGTGGTGAAGGCGCTCTTCCACGCCACCTCCCCGGCCCGCTCGACACGGGTCTCGCCAGTGACCGAGCACGGCGGCGCGCCGAGGTGGAGCCAGGGCGCGACGCCGGTACCGCAGAGCTTGGCGTACGACAGGTGTCCGGCGTGCCGCTTGAACAGGCCGATGTCGGTGAGGTCGTTGCCGAAGGTGTAGCCCGCGTACCGGGGGACCGCGTCGGCGTCGTCCACATAGACGAGGACGACCTCCGCCTCCTCCGTGACGGCCACGGCTTCGGCGGGGACGTCCAGGGGCAGGCCCGGCACCCTCAGCACGTCACCGAGCCCCTTCACGAACCAGTTGGGCTGGTCGGGCGTGGAGGCGTCGGTCTTGACGTTGTGGGTCATCATGAAACCGCTGACGAGGGCGTCACCCGGGTGTGCCGGGAGGAGCGGCGGCAGCATCCGTACCCGGGCACGGGCCTCGGCCGGTATCTCGACCGGCTCCCCGTGGGCCGCGAGGGCGTCACGGAGAGCGGCTTCGTCGAGCCCCGACTCCCCTACCAGCCTGCCGAGTTGCAGTGCACCCAGGGGGTGGAGCGTGAGCGGCGCGTCGGCTGCGGGCACGCCGAAACCGACGTAGCGCTCTTCGCCGTACACGCAGGCGAAGAGCACGGTCAGGGCGGTCATGAGGGACCTTTCTGGGAAGGGGACGCGGGAGCAGGGGCCGCATACCGTCAGTGCCCGGCGCCGACGGCGGAGTCGAGCGCCTCGGGGTTGACGAGGAAGGGCGGACGTCCGCCCGAGAGGATCTGCTCCACGTTGGTCACGGCGGCGGGCACCAGCGACCGGTACATCTCCACTGTGTGTCCGACGATGTGGTCGGTGAGGATCGCGTTCGGAGCCGTCCGCAACGGGCTGTCGGCGGGCAGCGGCTCGATGGCGAAGGTGTCGATCGCCGCGCCCCCGAGCGTGCCTCGCCGCAGCGCCTCGGCGAGGGCGTCCTCGTCCACGATGCCGCCTCGGGAGGTGTTGATCAGGACCGCGTCCGGCCGCATCAGCGCCAGTCTGCCGGCGTCGATCAGTCCTCGGGTGGACGCGTTGAGCGGCAGGTGGACGCTGACCACGTCGGACTCGACCAGCAGCCGGTCGAGGGGGCAGAACTCGATCTCAGGCCACTCCTCGGGACGCGGGCTGCGGGTGTGGCACAGGATGCGCGCCACACCCCAGCCCGCGAGCCGGAGGGACACCTCGCGGGAGATCCGGCCGAAGCCGATCAGGCCGAGCGTGGCACCGCGCAGGGAGCGGCTGTCCAGTTCCACCGGGCGCGGCCGCGGCCGGCCGGAGGCGAGCGCCGCCATCCGGTCCGGCAGCCTGAGCCGCAGGGCCAGGGCGAGCATGATGGTCGCCTCTGCCATGCTGCCGTGGTTCTCCGGGGTGGCCCCGTTGGCCACGAGGACGCCCCGCCGCGTGGCGTCGGGGACGTCGATGGAGTTGACCCCGCTGGAGGCGAAGGCCACTCCGCGCAGTTCCGGGTGGCGGTCGAGGAACGCTGGGCCGACGGGGGTGCGCGAGGTCACCAGCAGCGCGTCGACCGGCCCCGTGACCGCCTCCGGGTCGGCCGCACGGACGACTTCGTGACCGCGTCGCTCGAGTTCCGCGGCCGCCTCGTCGAGCAGTTCGTCGAGCACCCGGTCGGTGCCGACGCACACCCTGGCCGCTCGGGCCCCGCCTGTCGGCGCTCCGTGGCTCATGCCGGCACGAACCCGTTCAGGTACGGCAGGCGGGCGGCCGTGGCCGCGACCTCGTCGGAGGTCTTGAGCAGCTCGGTGAGCGTGTCCCAGGTGCCGGAGACGAAGGCGTCTCGCAGCGAGGGGGAGATCTCCGCCGGGAACTCCCGGTCGCCGATGCGGAAGACGCCCCGCACGAGGTCGACCTCGGCGGTGGCGGAGGCGTCGGCGGCGGCGATCTTCCGGGCCTCCTGCGCGTCCTCAGAGGACAGGCTGAGGCAGGGCAGGCCGATGGTGCCGCAGTTGCCGCGGAAGATCTCACCGAAGGTCTCGCCGACGACGGCGCGCACGCCCCAGCGGTACAGGGCCTGGGCGGCGTGCTCCCGGGAGGAGCCGCAGCCGAAGTTCTTGGAGGTCAGCAGGATCGCCGCGCCGGCCCGGTCGGGGGCGTCGAAGGGGTGCACGTTGCCCTGGGCGTGTTCCTGCTTGCGGTCGTCCTCGAAGACGTGCTTGCCGAGGGCGTCGAAGGTCAGGTGCTTGAGGAAGCGGGCGGGGATGATCCGGTCGGTGTCGATGTCGTGGCCTTCCAGGACCACTGTGGTCCCGGAGACGGATCGGATGTGCGAGTCGGCCGTGGTGCTCATGGAAGGGCGTTCCTTAGGCGGAGAGGGACGGGGATGCGGTGCCGAAGACCTCGGACGGGTCTACGACCGAGCCGTTCACCGCGGCCGCGGCGACGGCGAGCGGCGACATGATCATCGTTCGGCCGGTGGGCGAGCCCTGACGTCCCTTGAAGTTGCGGTTCGACGAGGACGCGGCCAGTTCGCGGCCGACCAGCTTGTCGGTGTTCATGGCCAGGCACATGGAGCAGCCGGCGAGCCGGAACTCGAAGCCCGCCTCTTCCAGTACCTTGTCGACGCCAAGGCGGACGAGCTCTTCGCGGACCGCGTTGGAGCCGGGCACGGCCAGGGCGCGGACCCCGGGGGCGACGCGGGCACCACTGCGCTCGAACGCCTGGGCGACCTCCAGGAAGTCGGAGAGCCGCCCGTTGGTGCAGGAGCCGATGAAGGCCACGTCGATCGGGTAGTCGCCGAGCTTCTTGCCGGGCTCCATGCCCATGTACGCATACGCCTCCCGGAACGAGGCGGCGACCTCGGGCTCCTGCGCGGCGGGGTCGGGCAGCAGACCGTCGACGGACACCGACTGGCCCGGGTTGATGCCCCAGGTGACCATGGTGCGGATGTCCTCGCCGCGCATGACGACCACGTCGTCGTAGACGGCGTCCGGGTCGGAGGCGATCGAGCGCCACCACGCCACGGCCCGGTCCCACGCCTCGCCGGACGGGGCGGACGGGCGGCCCTTGAGGAAGGCGAAAGTCGTCTCGTCGGGGTTGACGTAGCCGCAGCGGGCACCGCCCTCGACGGCCATGTTGCACACGGTCATCCGCTCGTCCATCGACATGTTGTCGATGACCTCGCCGGCGAACTCGTAGGCGTAGCCCACGCCGCCGACCACGCCGAGTTCGTGGATGACGTGCAGGATGACGTCCTTGGCGGTGACGCCCTCGGCGAGCGCGCCGTCGATCTGGATGCGGCGCACCTTGAGGCGGTTCATGGTGACGGTCTGGGTGGCCAGGACGTCGCGGACCTGGGAGGTGCCGATGCCGAGCGCCACCGCGCCGAAGGCGCCGTGGGTGGAGGTGTGGGAGTCGCCGCAGGCGATCGTCATGCCCGGCTGGGTGAGTCCCTGCTCGGGGCCGATGACGTGCACGATGCCGTACTCGCTGCCCTCGGGGCCGAGGAACCGGAGGCCGAAGGTCTCGGTGTTGTTCTCCAGCGCGCTCAGCATGTCCTCGCCCAGCTGGTCGAGGAAGGGGCGCTGGATGGAGTCGGTGGGGATGACGTGGTCGGCCGTGGCGACGTTGCGCTCGGGCATGGCCACGGACAGCCCGCGCTCGCGGAGCATCGCGAACGCCTGGGGACTGGTGGCCTCGTGGACCAGGTGGAGGCCGACGAGCAGTTGAGCCCGCCCGTCTCCGTAGTCGTGCACCGTGTGCAGGTCGAACACCTTGTCGTACAGTGTGGCGCTCATGCTTCTCTCTCTATGCGTTGTTCTGGATGGGCGCGTGGTCCGACGCGGCGGCTCGTCCGGCCGGAGCCCGGACCGGGGCGGGACTGCCGGCCGTCACGCCGCCGTCGACCGCCAGGGACTGGCCGGTCACGTAGCTCGACCAGGGGCTGGCGAGCCAGACAGCCGCTGCCGCGGCCTCCTCCGGTTCCCCCACCCGGCCCAGCGGGGCGCGCGCGGCACGGGCCCGCATCTGGGCCGCGTCCGGGTACAACTCGCGGAACATGGGGGTGTCGGTGGAGCCCGGGCACACGGCGTTCACCCGGATGTTGAGGGGGGCGAGCTGGAGCGCCGCCGACTTGGTGAGACCGACAACACCGTGTTTGGCCGCCGCGTACATGGGGCTTCCCGAGTGGCCCAGGAACGAGGCCACCGAACCGGTGGTGACGATGGATCCTCCTCCTGTGCCGCTCATCGCGCTCGCCTGGTGTTTGAGGCACAGCCACATGCCCATGAGGTTGACCGAGACGACCTCGAGCGCGTCCTCGTAACGGGAGGCGGTCAGCGGGCCCGTCGGGCCGAACGTACCAGCAGCGTTCACCGCCGCATCGAGGTGATCGAATCGTGAGACGGCCGTCTCAACGGCGCGGGCGACGCTCCTCTCGTCGGTGACGTCGCAGCTGATGACGAGCCCCTTCTCCCCGTCCAGACCGGCGACTTGAAGCGATTGCCGCAGTGGTTCGAGGCGCCGCCCGGCGGCGACCACCAACGCGCCCGCGGCGGCGAACGCGGCCACCGCGGCGCGTCCGATGCCGCTGCCCGCTCCGGTGACCATGACGACCTTCCCGCCGAGTCCCATGTCCTTCACGGCGTTTCCCTTCCTTGTGTCCTTCGTCGCGGGTCCCGGGCAGAGCCGGTCCCGCCGCTGTCGTGGCATGAACGAGGAAGCACGGGCTCGTGCCCGGCCTCCTCAGACGTGCAGGCCCCCGTTGACGTCCAGGACGCTGCCGGTGGTGTACCCGGCGTCTTCGCCGCACAGGTGGAGCACGGCGCTCACGGCCTCATCGAGCGTGCCGTAACGCCCCATCGGAAGACGGTCCATGACCTCCCGCCGCCGCTCCGGGCTCATCGCGCGCTGTGCCAGCACGAGCCGCTCGGTCGCGACGGGACCGTGGGCCACGGCGTTCACCACCACGCCGGTGGCGGCGAGTTCGTAGGCACACTGCTTGGTGTAGCCGATCACCGCGGCCTTGGCGGCCACGTAGGCGGCGTTGGAGAAGATCGAGTACGTCCGGCCCGCGATCGAGGCGAGGTTGACGATCCGACCGCCACCGCGGCGCACCATGGCGGGAGCGCACAGCCGCGTCATGGTGAAGCAGCCGAGCAGGTTCTCCGTCACGGCGTGCATGAGGTCGGCCTCGCGCAGCTCGGTGAAGGGGATCCTCCGGGTGTCCCCGCCCACGGAGTTGACCAGGATGTCCGGCAGGTCGTCGGGGTCGGTCGCAGCCACCGCTTCGACGACCCGCTCGGTCGCGGTGACATCCAGTTCGAGGGCCCGCACTCCCGAGGGGAGTGTTGCGAGGGCGGCCTCGATGGCGTCGGGGTCACGGTCGACGAGGACGACGCGAGCGCCCTGCTCCGCGAGGCGGCGGCCCACGCCGAGGCCGATGCCCGAGGCGCCCCCCGTGATCCAGGCGCGCTGTCCGTTCATGTGGTCCTCCGTGAGGTCTGTTCCGCGGGTCCGCCGAAGGGCCGGACGGGGTGTGCCGTGCAACGGTCGAGCAGCGCCCGGCTCACCAGGACGCCGGTGCCGGGACCGTGCAGGACGGGGGCGAGGGACGCGGCCCGGTCGACCGCGTAGGGGGGCGTGGTGAGGTCCGGCGGGAACCACTCGTCCTGCCGCCCGGCCTCGACGGCGACGAGGTCCGGCAGGGCCGTCGCCACGAGCCTCCCGGCCGCCCACAGCGGTCCCACCTCGCCGACCTGGACGCCGATCTGCACGCCGAGACCGGCCGTCCGGGCCCTGCGGGCCAGGGCGAGCAGGCGCAGCGGGCCGCCGCACTTGGAGATCCGCAGGTTCACCAGGTCGGCGGCGCCATGGGCCGCGCAGGCCGTCAGGTCGGACTCGGACACGCAGGACTCGTCGAGCATGATCCGCAGGCCCCGCTCCCGCAGGGCCGCGAGCCCTCGCCACTGACGCTGGGCGAGCGGCTCCTCAAGCCAGTCGACACCCGCGGCGCACAGGGCGTCGGCCTGACGGAGCACCGCGTCGGCCTCCCAGAAGCAGTTGGCGTCCACGGAGAGGGTGGCAGCGGCCGGGAGGAGGGCCCTGACCCGGGCCGCCAGGACGGCTGTCGACTCCGGGTCGGGTCCCGCCTTCAGCTTGAGGTGCGGGATCGCCGCCCGCACCGGCTCCGGAAGGCCGGTCAGGTGGGCGACCGGGTCCCGGCCGAGGTCGAGGACGGTCGAGACCCTGGCCGGGGCCGGCCGGGCGGCGAGGACGTCGCCGAAGCCGGCGCGGCGCAGCGCGTCGAGCCCGTCGACGCCGTCCCGCCGGCACAGGTGGTCGAAGAGCGCTGTCTCCAGGCCGGCCGCGGCGGCCCGGGCCGTCCCGGCGGACCCGTCGGGCCCGGGCGGCGGGTCGAGCGCGGCCACGGCGCCCAGCGCCTCGTCGAAGGGCAGCCGCAGCGCCTCGGCGGCCGGGCCGAGCACATCGGGGCGGACGAGCGTCGTCAGCACCGAGCTGACGGACTCGCCCGTGACGTACGGCCGTGGCGCCGCCTCTCCCCAGCCCGTCACACCGTCCTCGCGCACCGCCATCAGGACGGAGGAGGAAGCGGTACGGGCCTTGGCGGCGTGCCGGAAGGCCCGGGCCATCGGGACGCGTGCCTCGTACAGCTCAAAGGCGGCCATGGGCCACCCCGGCCAGCCAGTCCCAGTACGCGTGCCGCACGCCGGTGAACTCGACGTAGTGGGAGGTGGTCTCGAACCGCTGGATCCGGGCCTGCGGGGCGAGTTCGGCGAGCACCTCGAGGGAGGCCCCGAGGTCGATCACCGGGTCCTGCTCAGGCAGCGCCACGTGGACCGGGTGGCCGGCCCAGGGCTCCGGGCCTGCCGTCAGGTACAGGTCCTCGAGCTCGATCATGACGGCGCGGAAGGAGTCGGTGACCATCCGCACCATGAGCCCGTCGTTGGCCATGCTCCTCAGGTAGCGGGGCAGCATGGTGTACTGCTGGTCCTCCAGGGAGATGACGGAGTACGCCGTCCCGGTGCGATGGCGCACCCGCGAGCGGGCCGGGCCGTCGAGCCGGGCCCGCTGCTGGCCGAGCGCCGGGGCGCAGAAGGCGATCCGGGTCCGGGCGGGCACCCGCCCGGTGGCGATCAGCGCGGCGAGGATGCTGCCCCCGAAGCTCTGGCCGAGCACCGTAACCGGTTCCCGCGCGGCGGCGGCCGTCTGCGCGAGGATCTCGGCGTAGTCGTCGAGCAGGGTCGTCGCGTCCGGGACGTGGCCGCGCAGTCCGCCGCTGCGGCCGGAGCCGCGGCGGTCGGGTACCAGGACCCGGACCCCGCGCCGGACGAGCGCGGGACCGGTCTCGGCGAGCCAGCCGCCGTGGCTCTGCAGGCCGTGCACGTAGATGAGCCCGGCCGGGCCGTCCCCCCAGCTGTGCATGGCCAGGGAGGTGCCGCCCCGGTGCGCGCACCGCAGGCTCGGGCCGGTGGCGACTGCCGTGTCAGGCACGCGCGGCCTCCGGTTCCAGACGCGGGAGGTCGCCCGACTCCCAGCGCTTGATGAGCGAGTCGGCGACGAGCTGGGCGAACTCGCGGCGACCGGGGATCATCTGATGGGTGTTCACGAACAGGTCCCGGGCCTCCTCCCAGCGACGGCGCCAGTCGTCGGCGTCGGTGGCCGCCAGCTCCGGCGAGGACGCACTGGCCGCCACGACAGCCGGGAACCAGGGGCGGTCGGACGGCTCGTCGCTGGGGAAGTAGCGGAAGTCGAAGCTCCAGCGCAGGCGAGGGGAGCGGTTGACGGTGGAGCCGTGCGGGGTGCGCTTGTGGAGCAGGACGATGTCGCCCAGGCGCACCGGCAGCGGCACGGCCTCGGCCTCCAGGCCGGCCACCGTGTCGGCGTCCATCGGCCAGGGCAGCAGCCGCTCCTCGTGGTGCCGGCCGGGGACGACGAGCAGGCAACCGTGCTCCTCCGTGACGTCCATCAGGGGGATCCAGCAGGTCACCAGGGTGGTGTCGTCGGACTGCGGGATCTGCGTCATCGCGTCCTGGTGCCACATGGTGGGGGCGTGCATGGTCTCGCCGCGGCGGGCGCCGAAGTCGCCCACGGTTCCGGGGGCGGGCAGCTTGAGCCGGACGTGCTGGTTGGGGCTGGCCGAGATCTCATCGCCGACGATCCGGCGGACCACGTCGAGGACCTTGGGGTTCCGCAGCAGGCCGAGGACGGCGGGACCGGTGTGCACCTTGCTGCCGGGCTGGAGCGAGGTGAACGGCATGTGCGGCAGGGTGATGTCGAGTTCGCTCAGCAGGGAGGGGTCGAAGTCCGGTCGGGCGGCGAGCGCGATGAGCTGCTCGTCGAAAGGCTTGCCGGTCAGGTCCTCGCCCTCCGCGAGGAGGCCGTCTCGGCGCCATTCGCCGACGCGGCGCTCGATCAGCCGCGCGTATTCCTCGCGGACGGCGGTGAAGTCCTCGGGGTCCAGGACTCCACGCACCACGGCGTAGCCGTCGCGCCGGAAGTCCTCGGCGAGGGTGGGGGAAACTGTCACGTCATTCTCCGTGGGTCTGGTGGTGCGAGATGGGTGCCGGGCCGGACGGCCGACGGGGGCCCGGCCCGGGTCAGTCACGGGGCAGGTAGGCCTCGAGTTCGCGCAGCAGCGTGTCGTCGGTGTGCAGCCAGCGGTGCTTGACCTGGGCCGCCGACGCGCCGACGGACACCCGGCGCTCGGCGAGCGCCCGGAAGGTGCCGCCCTCGACGACCAGGGCGCTCAGCGGAGACAGTCGGCCGGAGCGGCGCTTTTCCGCGTACTCGGTGTTGAGCCGCGCGAGTTCGGCGTCGACATGGGCGCAGAACCGCTCGGCGGAGACGGCCGTCCCCACGTCCCACCGCTCCATGACGAGGGTGTAGCCCGGTGGCCGGCCCCAGACGGGCACCACCGAGTAACCGCCGCGGACCGAGGCGTGCCCCACGGCCGAGCGGATCGCGGCGTGCACGTCCGACTCGGTGAGCTTCTCCCCCGTGAAGGAGGTGACCGAGCCGCCGCGGCCCTCGAAGTTCAGGCGCGGCAGCCGGCCCACCCGGCCGACGACCCGGTAGATGTCGCCGGTGTCGTACCGGAGGAGGCCGTTGGCCTGGCTCATCACGAGCCGGTAGGTCGCGCCGAGCTCCAGCTCCTCGGGGCCGCAGGTGGTGACGGACTCGGAAAGCGGGGCACCGAGGTCGTCCGGGTCGCACGGGACGAACTCGTACAGCCCCTGATCCACGGCGAGCGGCCCGGCCGAGGTGTGCGAGTCCACGGGCAGGGTGACGATCCCCTCGGTGCCGGTGGTGCTGAACGGGATGAGCGGGACGCCCGGCGCGACCTGGTCCAGCCAGCCGCGGTAGTAGCGCGCGGAGGCCGAGTTCCAGCAGACGACGAGGGACAGCCCGGGCCACAGGTCGGTGAGCGTGACGCGGCCGCCGAAGGAGTGCGCGGCCTCCAGGCGTGCTGCCGTGCGGAGGTCGGGGCGCGTGAGCGGGTCGGGCAGCCCGTTCACCGTGCCGTCGCGCAGGTCCTTGAGGAGGTAGGGCAGTTCCTCGTTGAGGAGCTCACCGAGGGCCGTGATCCGGGACGGGTTCACCGCCACCACCAGCTGGACGTCCGAGCCGGCGAGGAGCCGGAGCCGGGTGTAGAGCGGCCGTTCGAGGGGCGCAGCGGTGAACCAGCGCTCGGAGTACCACGGGGGAGCCCAGTCGTGCGGGCCGACCGAGGCCGGGCGCTTGGTGATGCTGTAGACCGGCAGCTCCTCCCCCGGGGCGGCCCACACGTCGTCGAGTTGACCGCGCTCCCAGGACAGGTCGAAGACGCTGCCGGGGCGGTACGCGGTGAGGCCGAGCCGCTGGAAGTACAGACCCCACTGCGCGTACAGGGCTGGGCCGCGGTACCGGTCCCGCCAGTGACGGGTGGTGGGAACGTACTTGGGCTGGCCGCTGGTGCCGGAGGTGGTGTGCAGGGCGTACGGCCGGCTCACGGTGAGGACGCGGTCCTCACCGGTACGGATGCGCTCGACGTAGCCGCGGAAGCCCTCGTACCCGCGGACGGGGACGGCCGCGGCCAGGTCGGCCGGGGTGCGCACGGACCGCAGTCCGTGGTCCCGGCCGAAGGCGGTGTCCCTGGCCTGGTCGAGCAGGTCGGCGAAGACCTCCTCGGTCACCGGCCGGGGGTCGCGGCACCGGGTCCGCTGACGCTCGTACGCGGCGAGCGTCCGGTCGATGAACTCGTCACGGCTCATCCCGCCCGTCCTCTCCCCCGTCGGCGCCGTCCAGGACCAACTCCGGCCGCAGCCGGGCCACGAGCTCCTCGGCACCGTCCTGGAGGTCTCCGGGGACGGCGAGTTCGCCCTCCCGGGACCCGTCGGCGAGGGCGCCGAGCACGGTGCAGCCGCCGAGGTATGCGAGCCAGGCGAGCTGGACCTCCATGGTTTCGCGGGCCACCCGGCCCAGGCGTTCGCCGAAGCGCGTCCGGTAGGCGCCCTCCAGGCCCTCGCCCATGGCGACGAGGGTGCGGTCGACGGTCGCCCACAGCTCCTCGGGCGTCGTAGCGGCCTCTCCGGGCGCATCGACGGGGAGGGCGGGTTCGCTGTCCGGGGCGAACCGGTGGACCAGCTCGGCCCACTCCTGCACCCAGTCGGCCCGGGTGACGGTGTTGCCGTTGACGGTGACGAGCCGCAGCTTTCCGCTTGCCGCGCCTGCGACCTCGGCGGTCAGATAGCGCGCCCAGGCCGAGGCGGAGCAGTACGACAGCACCAAGGCCGGCCCGTTCACCCGGCCGACGGCCTCGCGACTTGCCTCCAGCGCCTGCCGGAACTCGTTCCCTTCCAGGCTCCGGGGCACCGTCAGTTCGACCACCAGGCACTCGGGGAACCGTTCGCGGACGAAGTCGGCGAGCGCCGGCTCACTGCGCGCCCCCGGGTAGTCCACGGTGAACACCGTGAGTTCACGGGCGCGTTCGCCGGCTGCCTCCCGTACCCGCTCCACCAGGTCGCCGACGGTCGCGGCGGCGCCGGCCGGGTCGGTCAGCCGCGCCACACCGGCCCGTACGGCGGCGAGGATGCGCCGGGCGTCCGCCTCACCGACGAGCGCGAGGCTGTAGTCCAGGTCGAGGGCGAGGGTGTCCGGGGTGTCGACGAGGTGGATGTTGCAGTGCCGCTTGATGCTGCCGGTGCCCAGCGAGTGGGCCGCCCAGCTGCCGTCGCGGATCGCGGGCGGGTCGATGGGGGCGTCCGCCGCCTGGAAGAGGATGTTGGCGTACGGGGCGAGGGTGCGGGCCTTCGTGTACGCGTCGAGCTCGTCGAGCACGACCTCGACGGGCAGTTCACTGCGGCCCAGGCTCTCCACCACGTCCGCGTGGACGTCCCGCACGTAAGCGGCGGCCGGCCCGCCGGTGCGGCGGAAGTCGCCGAGGAAGAAGATCTGGTTGGTGAACAGGCCCACGGTGTCCCGGACGCGCGCGGAGTTACGGTTGGCGACGCCGCTCATCACGATCACGTCGTCCTCGCCGGACAGCACGTGGGCCGAGGCCAGCAGGACGGAGAGCAGCAGGCTGTAGGTGGTGACGCCGAATTCCCGGGCGGCGGCGCGGACGGCCTCGGCCTCGCCGGGACCGTCCCAGCCCAGCCGGAGCGAGCCGGCCCGCTGGCCGCCCGCTCGCGCCTCGCGCCTCGCGATGGTGAAGTCGGGCGAGACCCGCTCGAACTTCTTTCGCCAGTACGCGATGTCGTCGGCATAAGCGCCTTGGCGGGCACGTGAGTCCAGCATCAGCGCGTAGGTGCTGAAGGGGGTGGCGGCGGGCAGGGGGGCCTGAGGATCGGTGTACAGCTCCAGGAACTCGCCCGCGAGCAGGTCGGTGGACCAGCCGTCGGCGGCGATGTGGTGGATGGCGAAGTACACGACGCCCCCGCCGTCCGGCAGCGGGACGCAGCCGCCGCGGACCGGCGGCTCCTGCCCCAGGGAGAAGGGCCGTCCGACCGCGGCGCGGATCGCCGCGGTGGCCTCCTCAGGGGAGCCGGCCTCGCTGTGGGACTCGAAGACGACCCGGGCCGGCCAGTCCGGGACCTCACGCAGCATCAGGCGCTCTTCCTCGTCGAGGAGGTAGACGCTGCGGAGCGACTCGTGGCGGGCGACCAAGGCGCGGAAGGCGGATTCGGCCCGGTCGGCGTCGAAGTCCCGTACGCAGCGGATGGCATGGCCCATGTTGAGGAAGGCGGCGGAACCCTCGCCCTGCGCGTGCCGCCAGTGCCGCCGCTGGGACGCGGTCGCCGGCACGGCCCGCCCATCGGTCCAGGTCTCCTGGAGGACCGGCGCGGCGGGAGCCGTCGGGACCGAGGCGAGTACGTCGTCCAGCGACTGGGGGCCGAGGAGCCGGGCCACCGGTACGACGACGCCCAGTTCCTGCTCGATGCGCATCACCGCGGCGTACGCCTGAAGGGAAGTGCCGCCGTTGCGCGCCCAGGACCGTCCGGGGGCGGCCGCGGTGTCCTGGTCCTCCTCGAGGTCGAGCTGCTGGAGGAGGACGGCCGTCATGGCCGCCTTCAGTTCTTCGGTGCTCATGCTGTCCCACCCGGGGTCGTCGTGAGGGTCCTGGCAGGTGTGTCGAGGGTCTGCCGGACCAGTTGTTCGATGGCGCGCAGGTCGGTCTTGCCGTTGCGGAGCCGGGGCAAGGAGGTCACGCGCACGAGCGTGCGGGGGCGCGCGTACTCCCGCAGCCCGGTCGGTTCCGGTAGCGCCGCGTCGGGATCGGCGGTCTCGACGACTGCGTGCAGGGCGTCGTCGAGCACCAGGGCCCGTACGTCGGTCACGCCAGGCAGCAGGCCGAGTTCGGCCTCCACCGCGGAGAGGTCGACCCGCTTGCCGCGGACCTTGGTCTCGTGGCCGATCCGGCGCCGGTAGACGAGGCCCTCGTGGGTGTCCTCGACGATGTCGCCGGTGCGGTACCAGTCGGAGGGCGAAGGTGTCTCCTCGCCGAGGATCCGGAGCCGGCCGTCGCCCTCGTCGCGGTAGAAGCGGCCGGCGTTGTCCCGGGGATCGAGGTAGCCGTCGAACAACTGGGCCCCGCGCACGCAGAGTTCGTGCTCGTCGGGGGTGTCGTCCGGGGCGACGAGCCGTCCCTCCAGGTGCGGCAGGACACGCCCGATGGGGATGTCGTCGCCGTCGAGGCGCCGCCCGGGCGGAAGTTCGAACTCGGCGCAGGCGATGGTCACCTCGCTGGGGCCGTAGCTGTTGACCACCATGGAGGCGGGGGCCGCGGCCCGCCACAGCTCCAGGGCGCGGGGGCTCAAAGCCTCCCCTCCGAAGACCGCGGTCCGCACCCCGGGCAGCGAGCCGGGCGCCAGCTGTCGTAGCCGGTGCGCCATCGTGACCTGCGAAGGTACCGAGTTCCACACGGTGATGCCCCAGCGCTCGCAGAAGCGCTGGACGAGCATGTGCTCGCGGCCCTCGGGCACCACGACGGTGGCGCGGCCGAGTGCGGCCATCATGAGCACCTCGTAGAACGGGTCGAAGAGGGGCTGGTAGTTCTGGACGGTCCGGTCCCCCGGGACCATGCGGCCGACTGCGCGAAGATGCCCCGCGTAGCTCTCCAGGTTCCGCTCCGAGACGGCCACGTCCTTGGGCGCGCTGGTCGAGCCGGAGGTGGAGAGCACATACGCCTCCGCCTGCGCCGCGCGGCGCGGCGCGCGGGCGGCGTCAGCCGGCACCACCACGGGTGCGTCCTGGCCGGCGGCAACGGTGCCCCAGACCCCGAGCCGGTCGAGGCGCTGGTGCTCGCCGTCCCGGCCGTCCGCCAGGTAGGGCACGATCGAGCAGTCGAGGGCCGAGACTGCGAGGACAACGGTGTGCAGGTCAGCGCCGAGGTCGTCGGCGACGCCGATGCGCAGCCCCGGGACCGCGCCGGCCCGGGACAGGCGGTCGGCGAGCCGGTCGACACGCGCGAGGAGGTCGGCGTACGTGAGGGGTCCGCCGCTGCCGTCGAAGGCGAGCGCGCCACCGGCATCGGCCGCGGCCTGCGCGTAGAGGGTGTTCAGGAGCCCCATGTCAGACTCCCGCCTCCGAGGACGCGGGAGCCGGCGCTGCTGCGTCCGTGCTCGGCGCGAGGGGTGCGTCCGCGGTCAGCCGGGCGATCATGGTCTCCGTCCAGTCCCCCTGGCCGACGCCGTCGGCGGCGAAGAGCGTACGGACTCGGTCGAGGAAATCCGCCGCGCCATATCGCAGTTCACGCAGGTCGGTGTGGTCGAGGACGACGTTGCAGGCGATGCCGTCGCTGTCCGCGCGGGCCGCGCCGGCCCGCGCGACCTCGTCCACAGACACCGCGCCGACGGCGCGCAGATCGGCGGGCGAGACCTCTGAGGCGACGGTGCCGTCCACAGTGGCCAGGGGTACGAACATCCCGGCCACGGCACGGTCGCCGGCCGCCTCCGGGAGCGGCTGCGGGTCCAGTCCGGCGGTGATCAGCAGGGCCTGCCGCACCAGGTCGAAGCCGCTGCGGCGGCGCAGCAACCGGCTGAGGTGGCCGCCGACCCGGCAGTTGATCTCGATGATCTCGGGGCCGTCGGCCCCGAGTTTGACCTCCGTGTGGCTCACGCCGTCACCGATACCGAGCGCCTCGTGCGCCTTGAGGACCAGCGCGGTGACCCGGCGCCGGGTCTCGTCACCAAGCCCGTCCGGCAGGATGTCCCCGGTGGTGGCGACCTGGCCGGCGGTCCCGGCGCGGGTGTACACGGGGAACTTGCCGAAGACGGTGATCACGTCGTGCCGGCCGGCGACGCTCTGGACCTCCACCGAGACGTAGTCCGCCCGCCAGGCCCCGGTCTGCGCGGGCGCGTCGGGGATGAACCCCTCGGCGAAGCGGTAGGCCTCGCGGGGCCAGGACTCCTGGAGTGCCCGGAGCTGCTCCTCGGTACGGACCACGGTGACGTCCTCGCCGCCGGCGCCGCGCCGCGGCTTGACGACGAACGGCAGGCCCAGCCGGTCGCAGGCGGTGTCGAGGTCTGCCGGACCGCTCAGCGGCAGGGCGCCCATGCGGGTGAGGCCGGCCTCGGCGAGCGTGCTCCGCTGGACGTACTTGTCGGCGGGGCGCGCGTTCCGGTGGCGCACGGCGAGGCGGCGTCCGATCTCAGCGGCGAGCTCCAGCTCGGCGTCGCCGAAGGTGACGACGCCGGCGAGTGGGGGGCCGGGGACGACGGGGTCGGCGGCGTCGACCTCGAAGACCTCGCCGAAGAGCCGGGTGGCGAGGGTGGTGAGCCCCGGCCATCGGGCGGACACCTCACGGCGCAGCAGGGGGACGATCCGTACGTCCGGTCCGGCGGCGACGAGGAGGTCGCGGACGCCGGCTGCGCCTCGGGGCGACAGGACGACACCGACGCGGGGCGGGGCGGGGGCGGGCGAGGGGTCCGTCCCCGCGGGGGTGGCGGCACGGTGGGGGCTGATGACAGCGGTGTTGGAGGCGGGCTCGCCCGGTTCGAAGTGGGACTCGTGCGGTCTCATGCCCGGACCGCCTCGGTGGTGGCCTCGACCAGAGCGGCCAGTGTGCCGTCCAGGAACAGGACGTCGACGGGGACCTGGGCGGCGAGGTCGCTCTCGATGCGCTCGATGAGTTCGATGGCGAGCAGCGAGTCGCCACCCAGTTCGAAGAAACGATCCTGCGGGCTGCTCTCGGTGACACCGAGCACGGCACGCCAGTGGCCCTCGACGACGGAGGGAACGGAGGAAACGGAGGACATGGACACGGAGTTGCTCCCGAGCGTGAGTAGGCGAATCGGAAAGAAGGGGCGAGCGGAGACGAGGACGGGTGTCGAGGAGGCGGTGAGGAGCTACCGCAGAGCACTGCTCGCGGCCGCGCCGCCCGCAGCGTCGGACCTGCCGGCGTCGGGGCCGGCGGCGGTGACGTCGGCGTCGGCGTCGGCCACGCTGACCGCGGTGCTGTCGGGGTTCTTGCCGGCCGTGTCCGGGCCGTCCCCGGACGGGAGGTTCTCCTCGGAGGCGTTGTGGATGCGACGGACCCCGGGTGCCAGCATCACGGCGGCACGCACGCCCAGGTTGAGCACGGCGACGGTCAGAGTGATCGTCACGGGCGAGGCCACCTCCACGACCAGACCGGTGGCCGCCATGCCCAGCGGGTTGAGGGCCAACGAGCCCAGCCACTCGTACGAACTGACCCGGGACAGGGTCTCGTCGGGGATCTCGCGCTGGAGTGTGCTCAGCCACAGCGCGTCCGCCATGGTGACCCCGATGGAGCCGATGAGCGCCGTCAGCGCGACCCACTCCACCCGGGAACTGCCCGCCATTGCGAACAGGAAGAGGGACTCCAGACCGACGAGCAGGTTGCAGGCGGCCAGGGGGCGGCGGGGACGCCACCACATCAGCAGCAGACCGCCGAGGACCGCGCCCACCCCCTGGGCGACCAGGACCGCGGACCAGCCCGTCGAGCCCATGCCGCCCTCGCCGGCCGCGAGGGCCGGACCGATCACGAACATGGTGGGCAGGATCAGGCCCTGGTAGAAGCCGAAGCCGGCCACGTTCGCCCAGACCCAGCTGCGACCGGCGAACTCCCGCCAGCCGCCGACCAGCGACTCCCGCAGCGACTCCTCCGGCCGGCCCTGCGGGCGGCTCAGCGGCAGTCTGCTGAGCAGCAGAGCGCTGGTGAGGAACAGGAGGGTGTCGATGAGGACGACATAGCCGGCGTCGCAGAGCAGCAGCAGGCCGCCGGCCGCCGCGGGCCCGCCGATCGAGGCGAGGCTCCTGCTGAGTGTCACCAGTGCGGTGGCGTCCTGGATCCGCTCGGGCCGCACCAGATCGGGCACGACACCGGTGTTGGCCGGGGTGAAGAAGGCGCGGGCGGTGCCCCAGAGCGCCTGCAGCGCCATCATCGGCACGAGGCTGACGTGGCCGAGGACGATCAGGGCCGCGGTGCCTGCCTGGCAGCCGGCCATCACCAGGTTGGTGGAGACCAGGATCAGCTTGCGCGGGGCCCTGTCGCCGACGGCCCCGCCGACCAGGATGAAGAGCAGCTGCGGGGCTGTCTGGGCAGCCAGGACGAGCCCCAGGAAGGAGGCCGGGTGGTCCGCATCGAGGACGGCGAAGGCAAGGGCGACCGGCGCCATCGTCGCGCCGAACATGGTGAGGGCGCGGGAGACCAGATAGGGCGTGAATCCGGGCACGTCAAGCATGGTGAAGCGGCGCAACGCCTGCATGGGGGGTGTTTCCGTCCTATGGGCTCGTACGGGTGGAGAAGGGAGCGCTCGGCACGAGGATCCGGTGAGCGGGTCGCCGGGAGTCGGTACGCGCCGACGCCTCGGGGACCCGTCCGGGGGCGGGCTCCGGGAGGCGCGCGGTCAAGCCGCTGAGGCGTCCGGACCGGCCGTCTCCGTGGCCGCGTCCGTGACCGTCACGAGCCAGGTGGCGCTGATGACCGCGCCGCGGCGCTGCTTGACGGTGCTCGAGGAGAGCCCGAGGTCGATGCTGCGGCAGCCGAGCTCGAAGGCATGGTCGACGGGCCCGTGGATCATGGCCTGGAGATAGGCGAACTCCCGGCCGGGCAGCTCGTCGACGAGCCCGATCTCGTACCCTTCCAGGACCTCGCCCTGCACGGTGAAGAACGAGACCGCGACCAGACGTCCCGCACCGTCGCGGACGACGCTCGCGTGACAGGCTTCCTCGCCGAAGGCCCGGACCCACTCCTGAAGCCGGAACAGGCTCAGGCGGGGGTGGTCGGCGACTCCGTACTTCGCCTTGACCGCGCAGACCAGCGGGGCCGCCTCGGCCAGGACGGACGCCGCGGGCACCCTGGCCGCCAGGTAGCCGAGGGCCTCGAACCGGCGCCGGTCCTTGCGGCACCGCTCCCGCTGCGAGGGGCGCAGCGCCATCACGTGCTGTTCCGGGTCGTCGCCGGTGAGTGGGAGCTCGGCCGTCTCGTCGAGGACGCGGGCCGAGGCGCGCGGGCCGAGGCCGGCGACGAACGCCTCGGCCTCCTTCTCTCGTACGTGCAGGCCGACCGGCAGGTCTCCGGCGGCGTGTGCCGCGCCGAAGGCGTGGGCGGCGAGCGCCCGGCGGACACGGTCGGTGTCCGCCTCGCTCAGCCCCCCGGCGGTCACCGCGCCGGCGGCGAGGTCGCGGCAGCCGCCGACGAAGACCCAGCGCCGGGGGTCCTCGGGAACGGGCCGTGCCAGTCGGTCGTGGAGGAACGTCAGGTCGTACGGGCCGCCGGAGAACCGGGAGGTGGTCGGACGGTGCGTGCTGAGAGTGCCGACCGGGCGACCGTCCAGCCGGGCCACGGCCCAGCGGGTCTCCCACCGGGCGTCCTCGGACAAGGCGGCGAGCCGTCGCGGGGAGAGACTGACCGCGCTGTAGCGGCAAGGGCCGGCGAACAGGTCCTCGGGGGGACGGTTCAGGGTCTCGACGATGAGGCTCATGGGCGTCCCTCCCCCGTTGCCGTCTCCGGCACCCGCTCCGCGTCCGTCCCGCACCCCGTGAAGACCGGGACGACGAGCAGCAGACCGCCGAGGCCGCCGCCCAGCGGACCGACACCCCCCGGAATCATCCGGTGCAGGGCATCGGCCCAGCCGCGGAGTCCGTCTGAGGTGTGGCGCTGGCGCCAAGAGACCGCCATGCCTCTCCATTGCTTAAGTGAGCAGGTGAAATGCCCTCCGATCGACCAGAATTGATCATCCGTCAGAGGTGCTTGAGTACTACGAGCACGCATTCAACCATGTCGCGGGCGAAGACAGAAGTCTCAGATTGCGAGACGTTCCTGTCTCAGACTATGGACGCTTCGGGTGAGCGGGAAGTTCGCCAAGTCGGCGCGCGAACCAACGGTCAGGAAGGGGATTCAGTCTGACCACACGTCGGTTCCGGACGCCCCGACGGTGAAGACCGCTTCGGACCACTCTTCCGAAAGTTGACATGGACCTTACCGCAATCCGCGAGCCGCCGCCCCGGGACACTCCGCCCACGACACCTGCGGCCGCGGGGCGTTGGTACCTCCCGCGAGGGACACCCCCTTCCCACCCGGGCACCGACAGCACCAACCGGGCCCGTGACGCGCCTCCTTCCCCTCCCTCGGCAGGCTGGCGGAGTTCGCCGACCTCAAGCTCTGGAAGTGGGCGCACATGCTCGGCTTCCGGGGCCACATCTCCACCACGTCCCGCTCCTACTCCACCACCCTCGGCGCGCTGCGCGCCGCCCGCCGCGCTTGGCGCACCGAACAGGCCCGCGTCCACGCCAACCGGCCCGAACACGACCCGGACACCACGCTCGTAATCGGTCACTGGGCCTACCTCGGCACCGGCTACAGCCCCGGCGCCGCACTCCTCGCAGCCGCCCTCTGGCATCGAAGAGAACTCGCACGGCAGTTCATCGCCGAAGAAGGCTGCTGATCACCACGCATGCGCCGCGCCCCACCTGGGGGGCCGAGCACGCCGGAGGAACTGCTGACGGTTCCCAGGTCATGGCCCGCCTCCAGCTCGGCCGCTCCGTCTACGACCTGCTCCGCACCCGACAGCTCGCCCCGATCACCCTCGGCCACGCCCGCCGCGTCCCCGCCCACGCCCTCACATCTGCCCGCCAAAACCCGAGCATCCGAACGCCGCCTCGCCACCCACCGAATGCATCCGCTCCCTCAAGGAACACAAGGAGCGGCAGGACATGGAGCGCGAGACCGTCGGGTCGGATTGGAAGGACAGCGGCCTGGTCTTCACCACGCCGACCGGTGGACCTCTCGACCCCGCCAACATCACCCGTCGCTTCCGCAGCTTCCTCGACCGGGCCGGACTCCGCCGCATCCGCTTCCACGACCTCCGACACTCGACGGCGACCGTGCTCCTGGGGCAGGGCGTGGACCTCGTCGTCATCAAGGAACTCCTCGGCCACTCCCACATCGGCGTCACCGCCGGCGTCCACGCCCACGTCCGGCTCCGCCTCCAACGCCAAGCCATCGACTTCCTTACGAGTTGGTGCGTGATAGCGGGTGGGCATGCTCGTGTGGTGAGGGGCATGGTCGATCGGACGGTGTTGGCGCATCCGTTGTTCACGGGCGTCTCGATGGCTCATCTCGCGTCCCTGGTCGAGGAGTTGGACCGCCCGTTGGGCAGCCGCGGTGGAGGGGCGGCGTTTCCAGCAATGAGGCGGTGTGAGGAGACGTGCGCAAGGTGCCGGTGCCGACTATCGGCTGGTGTTTGTGGACCGGCTGTTGGCCACGCTGATTCATCTGCGACACGATCTGCCGCACGCTGTGCTGGCAGTACTGTTCGGTGTCGATCGCTCGACCGTCACCCGAGCCGTCGGTGAGATGCGCCGGCTGCTGGCGGAGCGGGGCTTTGCTGTTCCCGACAGGCCTGGGATGCGGCTTCGAACGCTGGAGGACGTGTTCGCCTACGCCCAGGCCGAAGGTGTCGAGCTGTGGTTGGTCGCCACCGAGGTGCAGGTCCGACGGCCGGCCGCGGGCCGGGGCGGCAGGCGGGCATTCGTGTCGGGCAAGAAGAAGCAGAACACGATGAAGGGCACCGTTATCGCAGACAGCCAGGGCCGCACCCTGTGGGCCGATGGCCTGCGGCCGGGATGGATGCACGATGCGACCGCGGCTCGCGCCGCGGGCATCACCAGCTGCTTCCACCACTTCGACCTGGTCGAAGTGTTACTCGACGACGGCTACCTGGGCCTGAGCCGTGACTATCCAGGCCAGGCCCTCACCCCGCCCAGAAAGCCACGCCCCGGAGCACTGCCCGGCAGAGTCGAACAGTGGGAACGCGATCGGCACGGCCACTCATCCGACCGCATCACCGTCGAGCACGCCCTGGCCGATCACAAACCTGGAGGCGGGCGATGCCAAGCATGGTGTCGTGCGTCGAATGAGCGTCAAGAATTTTCCCAACCGCCCCTCATCGACTGAGTATGCCGCTCCCCCGTCGGCACACCGCTGCACAAAAGCGCAGGTGAGATGCATGGAGCGAGCCTGTGGCGCGCTCCACCCGGTGGACTGTGGGAAACAGGTCGAGCACAACCGGCCTCACCCGAGGAACCCCAAAAACCCGCAGGTCAGAGCCCCTTTGTAGCGGGCTCAAGAATAACTACGCACTCCACGTGCGACGTCATCGGAAACAGATCGAACGCCCGAAGCGTCCGCACCCGGTACCCGCCCTCGCGGAAGTACGCCAGGTCCCGGGCCAGGGCGGCGGGATCGCAGGCGACGTAGGCGACGCGGCGGGCGCCTAGGGAGCAGAGGTGGTCCACCGTCGCGCGGCCCGCGCCGGCCCTGGGCGGGTCCAGGACGATCAGGTCGACCTCGGTGATGCCCGTGCGCGGCAGGACCGACTCGACCTTGCCCTGTTCGATGCGCACCCGCGGGAAGTCGGCGAGGTTGTGGCGGGCGTCCTCCACCGCACGCTTGCCGGACTCGATGCCGAGCACCGCGCCCTTCTCGCCGAGCCGGTCGGCCAGCGCCCCCGCGAACAGCCCCACGCCGCAGTAGAGGTCCAGGGCCATCTCTCCCTTGCGCGGGAGCAGGCCCTGCATGACCGCCGTCACCAGGGTGTCCGCCGCCTTCGGGTGGACCTGCCAGAAGCCGCCGTTCCCGACGCGGTGGGTACGGCCGTCCGCGCGTTCGCGGACGAAGGGGCGGCCGTGGACGCGGTGCACCCCGCCGGACTTCTCGTCGACCCTGAGGACCGACACCGGCTTGTCCAGTTCCACCAGGGGGAGGCGGGCACCCGGGCGCGGCGTCAGGATCACCTGGCGGTCCTGCGAGCCCGTCGCCGCGATCGCCTCGACCGACTCCATGCCGGTCCAGTCCCGCCGCTCGATGCCCAGCTCGCTGACGCCCTCCGCCGCGATCATGCAGTGGTCGATCCGCTCGACCTCATGGGAGCGGTGGCGGCGCAGACCCGCGTGGCCCTCGGCGTCGACGGCGTACTGCACACGCGTGCGCCACTGCGGGACCTGGCCGGCCGGCAGCTTGTCGCCTTCGGCCGGCATCACCGTGCCGTCCCAGCCGGCCTCCTCGGGCGTGAGACCCGCGAGCCGCTTGAGCTGCTCGGCGATCACCTCGCCCTTGAATCGCCGCTGGGCGCCGGGCTTGGCGTGCTGCCAGTCGCAGCCGCCACAGCGGCCGGGGCCGGCGAAGGGGCAGGGGGCCTCGATGCGGTCCTTGGACGCCTCCAGGATCGCCACCGCGTCCGCGCGGAGGAAGCGGGCTCCCTCCTCGCCCTCGGTCACCTTCGCCACCACACGTTCTCCCGGCAGCGCGTGCCGGACGAACAGCACCTGGCCCTCGGCCGTGCGGGCGATGCAGTGGCCGCCATGGGCGACGGAGCCGATCTCGACCTCGTACTCCTCCCCGACCAGCGACTTCTTCGGTTCTGCCTGCATGGCGGGGTGACTCCAGATCGGGAACGGGAAACGGCCGGACAACAGCCCACCAGTCTACGTGGCTGTCGTCCGGCCGTTCACCACAGGCCGAGGCCCGGGCTCAGCGGGCCGAGCCCCCGGCTCAGTCCTTGGCCGTCGTCGGCTCCTTGGGCCGCTCCGCCGCCGGACCGCGCCGCACCGCACCCGGCGCGTTCCACTCCTGCCGCTTGCGGGCCCGCTGCCTGGCCGCTTCGGAGGACTGCAACTGGTAGGGCACCGAGGTCACCATCACGCCCGGCGTGAACAGCAGGCGGCCCTTCAGGCGCAAGGCGCTCTGGTTGTGCAGCAGATGCTCGTACCAGTGGCCGACCACGTACTCGGGGATGATCACGGAGACCGCGTCGCGCGGCGACTCCTTGCGCAGGCTCTTGACGTACTCGATCACCGGGCGGGTGATCTCGCGGTAGGGCGAGTCCAGGACCTTCAGCGGTACGTCGATGCCGCGCCGCTCCCACTCCTCGTGCAGCACCTTGGTCTCGGCCGGGTCGACGTTGACCGTCAGCGCCTCCAGGGATTCCGAGCGCATCAGCTTGGCGTAGGCCAGGGCCCGGAGGGTGGGTCGGTGGATCTTGGAGATCAGGACGACCGAGTGCACACGGGACGGGCGGACCAGGTCGTCGTCCGGCTCCTCGGGGGCCGAGAGCTCCTCGGCGACGCCGTCGTAGTGCTTCCGGATCGCGGTCATGGTCGCGTAGAAGAGGCACATGCCGAGCAGGGCCACCCAGGCGCCGTGCGTGAACTTCGTGACCAGGACGACGACCAGCACCAGCCCCGTGAAGAAGGCACCGAACGCGTTGATCGCGCGGGAGCGCATCATGCGGCGGCGCACCGCCGGGTCCTGCTCGACCGCCAGGTGCCGGTTCCAGTGCTTGACCATGCCGGTCTGGCTGAGCGTGAAGGACACGAACACGCCGACGATGTACAGCTGGATGAGCCGCGTGGAGTCGGCGCCGTAGATGAACGTCAGCAGGGTCGCGGCGCCCGCGAGCAGCACGATGCCGTTGGAGAAGGCGAGGCGGTCGCCGCGGGTGTGCAGCTGGCGCGGGAGGTAGCGGTCCTGGGCGAGGATCGAGCCGAGCAGCGGGAAGCCGTTGTACGCCGTGTTCGCCGCCAGGAACAGGACCAGCGCGGTGGCTGCCGCGAGGACCACGAACAGGAAGCTGCCCTTGCCGAAGACGGCCTCGGCGACCTGGGAGATCACCGGGTTCTGGACGTAGCCGGAGCCGATCGGGTGACCGCCCCGGATCAGGTCGGTGGCCGGGTTCTCGGCCATGCGGACCTTGGTCGACATGGCGAGGGCGATGATGCCGCAGAACATGGTGACGGCCAGCAGGCCCATCATCGCGAGCGTGGTCGCCGCGTTCTTCGACTTGGGCTTGCGGAAGGCCGGGACGCCGTTGGAGATCGCCTCCACACCGGTCAGCGCGGCACAGCCGGAGGAGAAGGCGCGCAGCAGGAGGAAGACGAGCGCGAAGCCCGCGAGACCCTGGTGCACGGCCTTGATGTGGAAGTCCGCGGTCGGGGCGTGCATGGTGTCGCCGAGGACCAGGCCCCGGACGGCGCCCCACGCGATCATGATGAAGACGCCGCCGACGAAGACATAGGTCGGGATCGCGAAGAGCTTGCCGGACTCCTTCACACCGCGCAGGTTCATCAGCGTCAGGAGCACGATCACGGCGACCGCGCACAGCACCTTGTGCTCGACCACGAACGGGACGGCGGAGCCGAGGTTCTCGATGCCGGAGGCGATGGAGACGGCGACGGTGAGGACGTAGTCCACGAGCAGGGCGCTGGCCACCGTGAGGCCCGCCTTGGAGCCCAGGTTGGTGGTGGCGACCTCGTAGTCGCCGCCGCCGCTCGGGTAGGCGTGGACGTTCTGCCGGTAGGAGGCGACGACCGTGAACATCAGCACCACGACCGCGACGGCGATCCACGGGCTGAAGTGGTACGCCGACACGCCTGCGACGGACAGGACCAGCAGGACCTCGCCCGGTGCGTAGGCGACGGAGGACAGCGGGTCGGAGGCGAAGACGGGGAGTGCAATGCGCTTCGGCAGGAGCGTTTCGCCCAGCCGGTCACTGCGCAGTGCGCGCCCGATCAGGATCCGTTTGGGCACGTCGGTCAGTTTGGACACGAGAGAGGATGGTAGGCCTTCGAACTGGCAGCCGCCCACCCGGTCTGTGTCATCTGCCTCACGAGTGAAATCAGGGGCGCACGGAACTGCGGATTCCGTGGTCCGCGCGCTCCCCGTGCCTAGATGGCAGACCCCGCTTGTCATCGCGCACCTCGGAGGACCCATGCCCGCCACCGCGGAGCTGATCGGGGCGACTGTCGCCCTCGTCGGCATCGGAATCCTGGCCCTGTGCAGCGTGCGCAGCATCACTCGCCGGACTCCGCCCCCGTTGATCGCGGACGCCGATCGCTGACGCTGCTCACGCGCGTGATCGCGGAGGGTGATCATGGCGAACCGGCGCAGGGGGGTGCCCGCCCCCGGCGCCCGTGTGTAGCTTTGGGCCTCGGTCTGAGACCCTGATGCTGAGCAGTAACTTTTGGACACCGGAAGGACGGTCGTGCACATCGTCATCATGGGCTGCGGAAGAGTGGGCTCCGCTCTTGCCCAGACCCTGGAGCAACAGGGCCACACGGTCGCCGTGATCGACCAGGACCCCACCGCCTTCCGCCGGCTGGGCCCGGGCTTCGGTGGCCGCCGAGTCACCGGTGTCGGCTTCGACCAGGACACCCTGCGTGAGGCGGGCATCGAGGAGGCCGGCGCCTTCGCGGCCGTCTCCAGCGGTGACAACTCCAACATCATCTCCGCGCGCGTGGCCCGCGAGATGTTCGGCGTGGAGAACGTGGCCGCCCGTATCTACGACCCGCGCCGTGCCGAGGTCTACCAGCGTCTGGGCATCCCCACCGTGGCGACGGTCCGCTGGACCGCCGACCAGATGCTGCGCCGGCTGCTGCCCTCCGGTGCCGAGCCGCTGTGGCGCGACCCCACCGGCGGGGTGCAGCTCGCCGAGGTGCACGCCTCCCCGAAGTGGGTCGGGCACAAGATCAGCAAGCTGCAGGAGGAGACGGGCGTCCGCGTGGCGTTCCTGACCCGCCTCGGCGAAGCGATCCTGCCGACCTCGCAGACGGTGCTGCAGGAGGGCGACCTCGTGCATGTGATGATGCGGTCGGACGACGTCGAGAAGGTCGAGGCGGCGTTCGCCCAGGGCCCGGAAGAGGAGAGCGGTCACTGATGAGGGTCGCCATTGCCGGAGCCGGTGCCGTCGGTCGCTCGATCGCGGGCGAGCTGCTGGAGAACGGCCACGAGGTCCTGCTCATCGACAAGGCCCCGACCGCCATCTCGGTGGAGCGGGTGCCCCAGGCGGAGTGGCTGCTGGCCGACGCCTGCGAGATCACGTCCCTGGACGAGGCGGCGCTGCAGCGCTGCAACGTCGTCATCGCCGCGACCGGCGACGACAAGGTCAACCTGGTCGTCTCGCTGCTCGCCAAGACGGAGTACGGCGTCCCGCGCGTCGTCGCCCGTGTCAACAACCCGAAGAACGAGTGGCTGTTCAACGAGGCGTGGGGCGTGGACGTGGCCGTCTCCACCCCGCGCCTGATGTCCGCCCTGGTCGAGGAGGCGGTGAGCGTCGGCGACCTGGTCCGGCTGCTGCGCTTCAGCCACGGTGACGCCAACCTCGTCGAGCTGACCCTGCCCGAGGAGTCGGCCCTGGCCGGCACCCAGGTGGGCGACGTCCAGTGGCCCGAGGACACCTCCCTCGTCACGATCATCCGCGGCACCCGCGTGCTGACCCCGTCCAAGGAGGACTCCCTGGAGCCGGGCGACGAACTCCTCTTCGTGGCCGCCCAGGCCCGCGAGGAACAGCTGGAGGAGCTGCTGTCGGTGCGGCGCGAGGACACAACGAGCTAGCCGATGCGCTGCCGCGCCAAGGGCCCGGGGATCGCCGGATCCGCCGGGCCCTTCACGCTGCGCTGACCGTCGGCAGCACCCCCCTCGCTCAGCCAGCGCCACGGCAGCACACGCCCCTTCACCGCGAGAAGGCCACGCGAACGGCCCGGGACCCTCGGTGAGCCCCGAACCGGTGCCAAGCCGCGGTGCCACGGTCGGCTGACCCTCCCGGCGGTGCCGTCCCCCAGCCGCGAATGCGCTGCCGCGCCAAAAGCCCCGGGACCGCCGGATCGCCGGGCCCTTCACGCTGCGCTGACCGTCGGCAGCACCCCCCTCGCTCAGCCGGCGCCACGGCAGCACACGCCCCTTCACCGCGAGAAGGCCACGCGAACGGCCCGGGACCCTCGGTGAGCCCCGAACCGGTGCCAAGCCGCAGTGCCACGCTCGGCTGACCCTCCCGACGGTGCCGTCCCCCAGCCGCGAATGCGCTGCCGCGCCAAGGGCCCGGGGATCGCCGGATCCGCCGGGCCCTTCACGTGCGGACGCTCAGGGACTCCGGCCCCGGCCACCGGCCGTCCGCCGCTCACGCCGGTGCCGCAGCAGCACGCCGGCAGGGCGCTGCCGTACATCACCTCGAAGATGTCCCGGTCGCGGTGGAGGGATGCCCCGGGGATGCCCACCACGGAGTGGGTTCGTACGCGGGCGAGGTCCGCCGGTACGAATGGCCCGACCACCTGAGCTCCCAGGTGTTTCCCTCAGCCTTCAGCCGCCTCACGTGAGGCCGGCCGCTGGGAAGCCGCGGTGCCGTGCCGGCTAGGCCTCCCGGCGGTGCCGTCCGCCGGTTGCCTCGCCGCCCTCGGCGGCCAGCGCCGCCTTGCGCTCCGCCTCGGCCTTCTCCTCGGCCTCCATCTCGGCGAAGACGTCGATGGGCGCGGGGGCCTTGGCGAGGAAGATCCAGGTGAGCCAGACCGCCAGCAGGAACGGCGGGATCTTCAGGGCGACCAGGACCCAGCCGAGCTTGGCGGTGTCGGACCACCAGTAGAGCGGGAAGAGGATCGCGCACTTGGCGAGCAGGATCAGGCCCCAGGCCCAACTCGCCTTCGCATAGGCCTTCTTGCGGCCGGGGTTGCGGGTGCGCCAGGAGAGGTTCTCCTTGAAGACCGGGCCGAGGATGAGGCCGATCAGGGGCACACCGGCCAGCGTCGTGACGATGTACGCCACCGCCAGGCCCAGCGTGTAGAGCATGCCGGGGAGGTAGAAGTCCTTGGCGTTTCCGGTGAACATCGCGAAGACGACACCGAAGGCCACACCGAAGACACCGCTGAAGGCGTGCTTGACGGTGTCCTTCATGGCGAGCCGGACCACGACCAGGACCAGGGACACGATCAGCGCGGCGATCGCCGACACGTGCAGGTTCTTGTCGATCGTGAAGATCGCGACGAAGAGCAGGCCCGGCACGACCGTCTCGACCATGCCGCGGACACCGCCGAACGCGTCGAACAGCGCGGCCTCGGTCACCGCACGGGCATCGCCGGTTCCGTCGGGCGGACTCTGGTCGGTGCCTTCGGTCGGCTTGTCGAGGGACGTCACCGGCTACTCCCGTCCGAGGGGTCGCAGTTCGTATTTCGGGTTGAACAGCACCCGGCGGCCGCGGCTCATCGAGATCCGGCCCGATGCGATCAGCTTGCGCCCCGGTTCTATGCCCACGATGGAACGCCTGCCGAGCCACACCACGTCCAGCGCGGCGGAGCCGTCGAACAGCTCGGCCTCCAGGGCGGGGACCCCGGCGCGCGGACGCAGGGTGACCGTGCGCAAGGTACCAGTTACGGTGACGATCTGCCGGTCGTGGCAGTCGCCGATCTTCGTACAGCCCGCGGCGTCGGCGTCCTCGCGCAGTTCCTCGGACTCCAGGTCCTCCTGCGACGAGGAGAGCCGGTCGAGCATGCGCCGGAACCGGCCGGCCGGCTTTTCGGAACGAGGAACAGCACTCATACCTGAAGCGTACCGGGGCACACCGACAGCGCCGTAGCCAAGCTCACTTCGCAGCCCGCTCACTTGGCAGCGCTCACTTCTCGAACCGGTAGCCCATACCCGGCTCGGTGATGAAGTGCTTCGGGTGCGAGGGGTCCGTCTCCAGCTTCCGCCGCAGCTGGGCCATGTACACGCGCAGATAGTTGGTCTCGGTGCCGTACGACGGCCCCCACACCTCCTGCAGCAGCTGCTTCTGGCCGACCAGCCGGCCGGTGTTGCGGACCAGCACCTCCAGCAGGTGCCACTCGGTCGGGGTGAGGCGGACGTCCTTGCCCGCGCGGTTGACCTTCTTGGCGGCCAGGTCGACGGTGAAGCCCTCGGTCTCGACGCTCGTCACGTCGTCCTCGCCGGGCCCGACCGGCTCGGCCCGCCGCACCGCGGCCCGCAGCCGGGCCAGCAGCTCGTCCATGCCGAAGGGCTTGGTGACGTAGTCGTCGGCGCCCGCGTCCAGCGCCTCGACCTTCTCGTCCGAGGAGTGCCGGGCGGACAGGACCAGGATGGGCACGCGGGTCCAGCCGCGCAGGCCCCTGATCACCTCGACGCCGTCCATGTCGGGCAGGCCCAGGTCCAGCACGACCACGTCGGGGTGCCGGGAGGCCGCGAGGTCCAGGGCGGTACGGCCGTCGGGCGCCGCGTCGACCTCGTACTTGCGCGCCTTCAGGTTGATCACGAGGGCGCGCACGATCTGCGGCTCGTCGTCGACCACGAGCACCCGGGTCGTCATAGGGTCTGCCTTTCTGGTTCTGCGATGTCCGGGCCCAGGTCCAGGGGCTCGGGACCGGATCCCGCCGCCCGCAGGCTCAGGACCATGGTGAGTCCGCCGCCCGGCGTGTCCTCGGCGGTGAGAGTGCCGCCCATGGCCTCAGCGAAGCCCCGGGCGACCGCGAGGCCGAGCCCGACCCCGGCACCGCGGGGGGCGTCGCCGTACCGCTGGAACGGCTCGAAGATCCGGTCCTTGGCCTCGTCCGGTACGCCCGGCCCGCGGTCCACCACGCGCACCTCGACCCGGTCGGCGATGGCGCTGGCGGAGACCAGCACGGGCCTGCGCTTCGGGCTGTACTTGACGGCGTTCTCCACCAGGTTGGCCACGGACCGCTCCAGCAGCCCGGGATCGACCTCGACCATCGGCAGGCTCTCGGGCACGTCCAGCTCGACGCTGCCCTCCGGGACGCCCCCGAGTGCCATCGGTACGACCTCGTCCACGTCGATCTCGCGGATCAGCGGCGTGACCGTACCGGTCTGCAGGCGGGACATGTCGAGGAGGTTGCCGACGAGGTGGTCCAGCCGGTCGGCGCCCTCCTCGATGGCGGCCAGCAGCTCGGCACGGTCCTCGTCGGACCACTCGACGTCGTCGGAGCGCAGCGAGGACACCGACGCCTTGATGCCGGCCAGCGGGGTGCGCAGGTCGTGGCTGACGGCCGCGAGCAGGGCGGTGCGGATGCGGTTGCCCTCGGCGAGCGCGCGGGCCTGGTCGGCCTCCTCCTGCAGGCGCCGGCGGTCCAGGGCGACGGCGGCCTGCGCGGCGAAGGCGGCGAGCACCCGGCGGTCCTCGGCGGGCAGCACCCGGCCGGTGAGCGCGAGCGCCAAGTGGTCGCCGACCGGCATGTCGACGTCGGCGTCCTCGGGCCGCTCCAGCGGCCGGCCGAATCCGGCGCGCCCGGCGCAGGTCCAGGGCTCGGTGTCGCCCGCCCGCTCCAGCAGCGCGGCCGACTCCATCGCGAAGGTCTCCCGGACCCGCTCCAGCAGCTCCTCCAGACTGGTCTCGCCGCGCAGCACGTTCCCGGCGAGGAAGGAGAGTATCTCCGACTCGGCGCGCAGCCGGGCGGCCTGGTGGGTGCGCCGGGCGGCCAGGTCCACCACCGAGGCGACCGACATGCCGACGCCGAAGAAGATCGCGATGGCGACGATGTTCTTGGGATCCGCGATGGTCAGCCGGTGCAGGGGCGGGGTGTAGAAGTAATTCAGCAGGAGCGAGCCGAAGGCCGCCGAGGCCAGCGCGGGCAGCAGGCCGCCGAGCAGCGCCGCCGCGACGGTGACGGTCAGGAACAGCAGCATGTCGTTGGCGAGGCCGAGGGCCACGCTGTTCAGCAGCACCGCGAGGACCGCGGGGCCCAGCAGGCCCACCGTCCAGCCCCAGATGATCCGGGCCCGCCCGAGCCGGGCGCCCCGGGCCACGGGCAGCCCGCGGCCCCTGGCGACCTCCTCGTGGGTGACGATGTGGACGTCGAGGTCGGGCCCCGACTCCCGGGCGACCGTGGCGCCGACGCCGGGCCCGAAGACGTACTGCCAGGCCTTGCGGCGCGAGGAGCCCAGCACGATCTGGGTGGCGTTCACGCCCCGCGCGAAGTCCAGCAGCGCGGCCGGTATGTCGTCGCCGACCACGTGGTGGAAGGTGCCGCCCAGGTCCTCGACGAGGGTGCGCTGAACGGCCAGCTCCTTCGGGGAGGCCGAGGTCAGCCCGTCGCTGCGGGCTATGTACACGGCGAGCACCTCGCCGCCGGCGCCCTTCTCCGCGAGCCGCGCGGCACGCCGGATGAGGGTGCGCCCCTCGGGGCCGCCGGTCAGCCCGACCACGATCCGCTCGCGGGAGCCCCAGATCTTGGAGACCTGGTGTTCGCTGCGGTAGGCGTTCAGGTACTCGTCCACCCGGTCCGCCACCCACAGCAACGCCAGTTCGCGCAGCGCGGTGAGGTTGCCGGGGCGGAAGTAGTTGGACAGGGCCGCGTCGACCTTGTCCGGCTGGTAGATGTTGCCGTGCGCCATCCGCCGGCGCAGCGCCTCCGGGGACATGTCGACCAGCTCGATCTGATCGGCCCGCCGTACCACCTCGTCCGGGACGGTCTCGCGCTGCCGCACGCCGGTGATCGATTCCACGACGTCGCCGAGTGACTCCAGGTGCTGGATGTTGACGGTGGAGATCACGTCCACACCCGCGGCGAGCAGCTCCTCCACGTCCTGCCAGCGCTTGGCGTTGCGGGAGCCGGGGATGTTCGTGTGGGCGAGTTCGTCCACCAGGGCGACGGCCGGCGCCCGGCGCAGCACGGCGTCGACGTCCATCTCGCCGAAGGTGCTGTCCCGGTACTCCAGCCGCCGGCGCGGCACCTGCTCCAGGCCGTGCAGCATCACCTCGGTGCGCGGCCGGTCGTAGTGCTCGACGAAGGCCACGACACAGTCGGTGCCCCGCTCCACGCGGCGGTGCGCCTCGGAAAGCATGGCGTAGGTCTTGCCCACGCCCGGTGCCGCACCGAGGTAGATCCGAAGTTTGCCGCGTGCCATGGCTCCATTGTCTTCCGGTGACTGCTGCCTACGCAGCGTCGACCTTACGGCCAACAATCACGGCCAAACGTGACGGAGGGGCGGGCGACGGGCAACTTTGACGCAACCCTGATGAGAGTGCTGACGGCCGCCCGGTTCAGTGCTCGACGATCTCGCCGTCGCGCAGTTCCAGCACTCGGTCGGCCAGGTCGAGGAGGGTCGCGTCGTGCGTGGCGACCAGCGCGGACGGGGGTCCGTCCGGGTCGGCGGAGGCCGGCCCCTCGCTGCGTACGACGGCCCGGAGCAGCTCCATGACGGCGTGCCCGGTCTCGGCGTCGAGCTGGCCGGTCGGTTCGTCGGCGAGGAGCAGGGCCGGCCTGTTGGCGAGGGCGCGGGCGATGGCGACCCGCTGCTGCTGCCCGCCGGACAGCTCACCGGGCCGCTGGGCGGCATGGCCCGCCAGCCCGACGAGGGAGAGCAGCAGCTCGACCCGCTCCTCGCGCTCGCGCGGGTCGGCCCGGCGCAGCCCGAGCGGTACGCCGACGTTCTCGGCGGCGGTGAGGATCGGAATGAGCCCGAAGGACTGGAAGACGAACCCGATCCGGTCCCGGCGCAGCCGCAGCAGCTCGCTCTCGCCCAGCTCCCCCAGCTGCCGCCCGTCCACCTCGACCCGCCCCCGGTCGGGCGTGTCGAGCCCGCCGACGATGTTCAGCAGAGTGGTCTTCCCGGACCCGGAACGCCCCTTGAGAGCGACGAGCTCACCCCGCCGCACCTCCAGCGAGACCCCCGCGCAGGGCATGCACCACCGCGGCACCGCGCCCGTACGACTTGTGCACGTCCTCGACCCGCACCATGGTCCCGGTGACCACCCGTCCGCCCATACGGCCTCCCCCATCGATGGGGCGCCAGTATCGCGCCCCAAAGGGGCGCGGGGAACTGCCCGAGCAACCACGACGAACCCGCGCTCGGCGACGGCGCGAACCGCAAAACGGGCCGCACCCCGCAAAGGCACGGCCCGTACATCCCTGCTGAACCCAGCGGAGCGCCTAGCGGACCTCCGTGATCTCCGGCCCGCGCTGCAGCTGACCCATCCCGCCCGAGAAGCGGGAGCCCTCCTCCTGCTGCACCCCTTCGGGGACCATCTGCGCGTCGTTCGGCAGCTTGAGGACGATCGGGTCGCGAGGCGCCATCGGCCCCTCACCACGGACCACGACCGTGTCGCGGAAGATCTGCTCCAGCAGCCCGGCGGCCTGCGGCTGCACCGCGCCCTGCCCGGAGATCACACCGCGCAGGAACCACCGCGGGCCGTCCACGCCCACGAACCGCACGACCTGGAAACCACCCGTGCCGTCGGGCAGCTGCACCGGTACCTGGGCGCGCAGCTCCCAGCCGAGCGGGCCCTCGGCCTCGTCGACGATGCCACCCTGCTGGGTGATACCGGACGCGATCTCCTCGCGGACCTCGCCCCAGATGCCCTCGCGCTTGGGCGCGGCGAAGGCCTGGAGCTGGATGGCGCTGTCGCGCAGCACGACAGTCGCGGCGACGATCGCGTCACCGGCGACCTCGACCCTGAGCTCCATGCCGTCGACGCCCGGTACGAACAGTCCGCCGAGGTCCACCCGGCCCTCGGCCGGGTCGCGCACCTCGCTGCTGTCCCACGGCCCGTCGGGCCGCGGCCCGGGCTCCAGCCGGACGCGCTCGCGCTCGGCCTCGGCTTCTTCCTCGTCCGCCTCGGTGTCGACGCTGTCGACGACCTGCTCGGCCTCGCCGGCCGCGTCCTCGGCGGCACCCTTCTTCTTGCGACGTCCGAACACGTCACTGTCCTTCCCGGTCGGATACGACCGAAGCGTATCGATTCCCACCCGTCGGACCGCCATCGGCGGCCTGACCGCTTGTGCCGCTCTCGCCGCCCACCGCGGCATGACCGCCGGTGGACCCGAAGCCCCCTTCGGCCCGCGTGGAGTCGGGAAGCTCCGCGACCTCCTGGAAGCGGACCCTCTCGACCTGCTGGACGACCAGTTGGGCAATCCGGTCGAAGCGCTCGAACCGCACGCTCTCACGCGGGTCGAGATTCACCACGATCACCTTGATCTCCCCACGGTACCCGGCATCAACCGTCCCCGGGGCATTGACGAGGGCGACACCGCAGCGAGCGGCGAGACCGGAGCGTGGGTGCACGAAGGCCGCGTACCCCTCGGGCAGGGCGATCGACACACCCGTGGGGAGCACGGCTCGCTCCCCGGGACCCAGTGCGCACGGCTCGGTGGTGCGCAGATCGGCTCCGGCGTCCCCCGGATGCTCGTACGCCGGAAGCGGTACGTCGGGGTCGACGCGCCGGAGCAGCACGTTCAGGGGGCCACGGCTCACGGGTTCACCTCGAAGGCGCGGGTACGCCGGATCTGGTCCGGGTCGCTCATGGCGGCCTGGATCTCCTCCTCGCGGCCGTGGTCGGTGAAGTGGTCGACCTTGACCTCGATGAAGAGGGCGTCGGCGCGGACCGCGACGGGCCCGTCGGGGCCGCCGATGCGGCCGGTGGCGGTGGAGTAGATCTTCCGCCCGGCGACGGCGGTGACCTCCGCCTCCAGGTGCAGCGTGGTGCCGACGGGCACGGGCCGCACGAAGTCGGTCTCCAGCCGGCCGGTGACGGCGATGGTCCGCAGCAGCCAGTTCAGCGAGCCGAGGGTCTCGTCGAGGGCCGTGGCCAGCACTCCGCCGTGCGCGAGGCCCGGGGCGCCCTGGTGGGCGGGCTGGACGGTGAACTCGGCGGTCAGCGAGACACCCTCGCCGGCCCGGGCCTCCAGGTGCAGTCCGTGCGACTGCCCGGGGCCACAGCCGAAACAGTGTGCGTAGTGGGCGCCGAGGAGTTCTCCGGGCGCGGGCGCGTCGGGGTGCCGTACCGGCTTCACCGCGTCGGCGGGGGGCTGAAGGCTTGCGGAACTACCACTCACAGGCGCAGACCTTACCCGCGCGTCGGGGCGATACGGATCCCGTGCCAAGCTTGGCTCCATGCAGCTCTCCGCCACCCCCTACGAAGAACGCCTCACCACCCCCCGCTCGTGGTGGCTGATCAGCTTCCTGGTGGGCGTCTCCTTCGCCCTGATCCTGCTTCCCTTCGGCACTCTGCCGCTGCTGGGCGGCCTGGTCGGCGGTACGGCCGCGGCGGCAGTGGTCGCCAGTGCGTACGGCTCCCTGCGCATCCGGGTCGTGGGCGACTCGCTGATCGCGGGCGAGGCGAAGATCCCGGTGTCGGCGCTGGGCGACTCGGAGGTGCTGGACGCGGAGGAGGCCCGTGCCTGGCGGACGTACAAGGCCGACACGCGCGCCTTCCTGCTGCTGCGCGCCTACATCCCCACGGCGCTGCGGGTGGAGGTCACGGACCCGGAGGACCCGACGCCGTACCTGTATCTGTCGACGCGGGAGCCGGAGAAGCTGGCGGCGGCGATCGAGGCCGCGCGCAAGGCGGACGCGTAGCCCTCCGGCGGGCCGGCTAGAGCTCTTCGGGGAGGTCGCGCAGCTTCAGCGGTTCCGCCGGCTCCTCCAGCGGCGGCAGCTCGGCCAGTTCCTCCCAGGGCACCTGGATCTTGCGCAGGTCGGCCCGGACGTGCGCGGCGAGTTTCTTGGTGTCCCGGCGGTTCATGACCGCCCCGACCGCGGCGCCCACCATGAAGGGCATGAGGTTGGGCAGGTCGCGGACCACCCGCTTCATGATCTGCTGGCGCAGTTCGCGCTTCATGCGGACGCTGAGGGCCGCGTCGTACGTCGACGGCTTCATCACGTCGATGCCGCGCTCCCCCGACCAGGAGGACAGATACGCGGTACTGCGGGTCTTGATGTTCCCCGGCGGCCGTACGCCGTAGACCTCGTGCAGTTCGGCGACGAGCTTCAGCTCGATCGCGGCGACCCCGGTGATCTCCGCGGCCAGTTCGGTCGGCATCGCGGGCGGCACCGGCAGCATCGCCGCCGCTCCGATCCCGGCTCCCACCGTCGAGGTGCCGGCCGCCGCGCCCGCCACCAGCTTGTCGGCGAGTTCTTCGGGTCCGAGACCCGGGAACTGCCGGCGCAGGGTCGCGAGGTCACGTACGGGGACACGCGGGGCGATCTCGATGATGCGGTCCGCGAGGTAGGCCAGGCCCACGCGGGCGCCGCTGCCGCCCCTGCGGACCCCTTCCCGGGCCAGGTCCCAGGCCCTGTCGCGCATCACCGCAGCCCGTCGCCGGGCGACGGGCGCGGGCTGCTGCACCGGCGCCGGGTGGTCCGCCCGGTCGGTCGCCGGTTCGAGCGGGGCCACCACTCCGGGTGCGCCCCGCTCGTCGTCACGCGCGCCGTACGAGCCGTCGGACGGCTCTTCGTCCGCTTTCCCCAGGGAGGAGAAGCGGCGCTTCCGTGGAGGGGTCGAGCCAGACACGGCCGACCCCTCCTCAGTCGCAGTCGCGGCAGATCGGCTGACCGTTCTTCTCCCGGGCCAGCTGGCTGCGGTGGTGCACCAGGAAGCAGCTCATGCAGGTGAACTCGTCCTGCTGCTTCGGCAGCACCCGGACGGCCAGCTCCTCGTTCGAGAGGTCGGCGCCGGGCAGTTCGAGGCCCTCGGCGGCCTCGAACTCGTCGACGTCCACCGACGAGGTGGACTTGTCGTTCCGCCGGGCCTTCAGCTCTTCAAGGCTGTCCGAGTCGACGTCGTCGTCGGTCTTGCGTGGAGTGTCGTAATCCGTTGCCATATCGCTCTCCCCCTCTGGGTGTCTGCGGTGTCTCCAGCGCACGTAACGCGTGAGAGGCCGGACTTGTGCCCGACCTGAGGCGGAGATTTTGCCTCACATCAAGGTCTGTTACTCAATCGACACCCAACCCGACCTCTCAAGAGTGATCGGCTTGGATGGCGGTGAGGACCGTACACGGTTCGAATGCCGCACCTCAAAGGCGCCTCACCGTGTACTTCCCGTGATCATGAGCCCTGAAAACTGGGACTTTCCCGGCTTTCTGCCATGTTTCATGATCACAGAGAGTACATGGCTGAAAATCCGTCCATGTGATCGATCACACAACGGCAAGCCCATTCGGAGGCTGAAAAATTCCGCGTAAAGCGAACATCTCCCGTGTGTGTCGATTCCGGGCCCAGGTGGGCCGGTCACGGATCACAGCGGCAGGGTGACCCGCATCACCAGACCCCCGCCCTCGCGGGGCTGCGCCACGATGTGGCCGCCGTGCGCGCGGGCCACGGACCGGGCGATGGACAGGCCGAGTCCCACGCCCTTGTCGCTGCCTGTGCGCTCCGTACGGAGCCGTCTGAAGGGCTCGAAAAGGTTGTCGATCTCGTACGCCGGCACCACCGGCCCGGTGTTCGTGACGGTCAGCACCGCCTGCCCGTGCTGGACCTCGGTGGTCACTTCGACCCAGCCCTCATCCGACACGTTGTACCGCACCGCGTTCTGCAGCAGGTTCAGCGCGATCCGCTCCAGCAGCACGCCGTTGCCCTGCACCACCACCGGCTTGCGCTCGCCGCGGATCTTCACGCCCTTGGCCTCGGCCTCGGCGTGCACCTGGTCGATGGCCTGGGTGGCGACCTCGGCCAGGTCGACGGGCCCCCGCTCGACGATCTGGTTGTCGCTGCGGGCGAGCAGCAGCAGACCCTCGACGAGCTGCTCGCTGCGCTCGTTGGTGGCCAGCAGCGTCTTGCCCAGCTGCTGCAGCTCCACCGGCGCGTTCGGGTCCGACAGATGGACCTCCAGAAGCGTTCTGTTGATCGCGAGCGGGGTGCGCAGCTCATGGGAGGCGTTGCCGACGAAGCGCTGCTGGGCGGTGAAGGCCCGCTGGAGCCGCTCCAGCATGTCGTCGAAGGTGTCCGCCAGCTCCTTCAGCTCGTCGTCCGGGCCGTCCAGCTCGATCCGGCGGGACAGGTCGGACCCGGCCACCTGACGGGCGGTGCGGGTGATCCGGCCCAGCGGGGACAGCACGCGGCCGGCCATCGCGTAACCGAACGCGAAGGCGATCACGGCGAGGCCCAGCAGGGCCAGCAGGGAGCGGCTGAGCAGGTCGTCCAGGGCCGCCTGGCGCTGCTGATCCACGCAGTGAGCGATCACTTCGTTGAAGTCCGACAGCGGCACCGGGTTGGAGTTGATCGCGGTGATCGCGGGGCAGTTGTCGCTGGTGACCCGGATGTTCGTCCCGCTGACGATCTTGAACAGCGGCTGGTTGCCGGTGCTGATCGCCTGCGCGGCCAGGAGGTAGATGATCGACAGCAGCAGGATGCCGGCGATCAGGAACATGCCGCCGTAGAGCAACGTGAGCCGTATGCGGATGGTCGGGCGCAGCCACGGGAAGGGCGGCTGCGGCCTTCTGGGGTCCCAGGTGGGTTTCGGTGGCGCCTGGGGCGGCGCGGGTGTGGCGGCCATGGCGGATCAGATCCGGTAGCCGGAGCCGGGGACGGTGACGATCACCGGCGGCTCGCCCAGCTTGCGCCGCAGGGTCATCACGGTCACCCGCACGACGTTGGTGAACGGGTCGGTGTTCTCGTCCCAGGCCTTCTCCAGCAGCTGCTCCGCCGAGACCACCGCGCCCTCGCTGCGCATGAGCACCTCCAGCACCGCGAACTCCTTGGGCGCGAGCTGGATCTCCTTGCCCTCACGGAAGACCTCGCGGCGGTTGGGGTCCAGCTTGATGCCGGCGCGCTCCAGGACCGGCGGCAGGGGAACGCTCGTACGACGGCCGAGGGCGCGCACGCGCGCGATCAGTTCGCTGAACGCGAAGGGCTTGGGGAGATAGTCGTCGGCGCCGATCTCCAGGCCCTCGACCCGGTCGCTGACGTCGCCGGACGCCGTGAGCATGAGCACGCGCGTGGGCATGCCCAGCTCGACGATCTTGCGGCAGACGTCGTCGCCGTGCACCAGCGGGAGGTCGCGGTCGAGGACGACCACGTCGTAGTCGTTCACGCCGATGCGCTCCAGGGCGGCCGCACCGTCGTACACGACGTCGACGGCCATGGCCTCCCGGCGCAGTCCGGTGGCCACCGCATCGGCGAGCAGTTGCTCGTCCTCGACGACGAGTACGCGCACGTCGCTTGTCCTTCCTCATGTCCACCCGCGTAGCGCGCCGTGGGCGCGTGCGGGCAGGGGTGTTCGTGGGGTGTGACCTCCATCCTGCCCTTTTCGGCCGTAAGTCGGCTGTAAGGCGGGTTGTGGACCGCACGGATCCGCGCTCCGGGGCGGGAATACGAGATTTTCTCCTCCGGTTGAGGTTTCCGGGTGAGGGAGTGGGGGGAGGACGGCTTTACACCCCGCGATCACGCTCTGCATGTGCCGCAGCACCATGCGGTACTCCGCGATCCGCTTCCGCAGAGTGGGCGCGGGTGTCCGGCACCGTCGCCGCCCAGCAGGGCAGCGCTGGGCACCCGTGAGAGACGTGATCGCCCCTTTCCCAAACAGGCACACCCCCGTGCCACCGACCCACGACCCAGGACGAGGGGGCGCAGCATGGACGCTTTCACCGCAGGACTTCTGCAGCGCATAAGGGCGACCGAGTCCGACCTGTCGCGGGCTCGTGACGAGGGTGACGACTTCCTCGTCGAAGTGGAGCAGGCAGAGCTCGACGACCTGCGACGCCTCGCCGCCGAACACGGTGTGGAGGTCGGCGCGTCACGCGTCTGATCGGCCCGAAAGCGCAACAACGGGACCCCCGGCGAATCCAGCGCCGGGGGTCCCGTCCGTCTCTCACCTGCGGGCTCGGTTGTTTCTCACCTGCGGGCTCGGTCAGTCATGCCACGCCCCGAACTCCTCCAGCAGCCCCTGCAGCGGCTGGAACACCCCCGGCGACCCGGCGACGGTCAGATCCCGCGACGGCCGCTCCCCGGGCCGCCCACCGACCAGCGCGCCCGCCTCCCGGGCGATCAGGTCGCCCGCCGCGAAGTCCCACGCGTTCAGCCCCCGCTCGTAGTACCCGTCGAGCCGGCCGCAGGCCACATCGCACAGGTCGACCGCCGCAGAGCCGCCGCGCCGGATGTCCCGCAGCAGCGGGATCAGCCGGCCGGCCACCTCGGCCTGGTGGGCGCGGACCTCGGCGACGTAGTTGAAGCCGGTGGAGACCAGCGCCTGGTCCAGCGGGGGCGCGGGACGGCAGGCGAGCGCCCGCTCGCCCTCCCATGCGCCGGTGGCCCACGCGCCGCCGCCCCGCACCGCCTGGTACGTCTCGCCGCGCATCGGAGCGGCGACGACCCCGGCGACGGTCTCGCCGTCCTGCTCGGCCGCGATGGACACCGCCCAGGTCGGCAGCCCGTACAGGTAGTTCACCGTGCCGTCGAGCGGATCGATCACCCAGCGGACGCCGCTGGTGCCCGCCACGGAGGCGCCCTCCTCGCCGAGGAATCCGTCGTCGGGCCGCCGGCCGGAGATCAGATCGGTGATCAGCTTCTCCGCGGCGATGTCCATCTCGGTGACGACGTCGATCGGGCTGGACTTGGTCCTCGCCACTGCCAGGTCGGCCGGTCGGCCGTCCCGCAGCAGCTCACCGGCGCGGCGGGCGGCCTCCTGGGCCAGCTCCAGCAGTTCCCGGTGCAGGGGGTCGGTCACGGGTCTCCTCACGCGTAGGGGCTGTCGGCGCCGGCGGCGGCCGGGTAGGGCGCACGGGCGGGGCAGCAGCCGACCGGGCAGAGGTTGTGGCTCGCGCCCAGCGCACCCAGGGCGCACGGGGTGACCTCCTGGCCGCGCTCCACGGCGGCGCGCTCCGTGATCAGGTCGCGGACTGCGGCGGCGAACCGGGGGTCGGCGCCGACGGTGGCCGAGCGGCGCACCGGCAGCCCCAGTTCCCCTGCCTTGGCCTTGGCCTCGGTGTCGAGGTCGTAGAGGACCTCCATGTGGTCGGAGACGAAGCCGATGGGCGCCATGACGACGGCCGGGACGCCCGCCGCGTGCTGCTCCTGAAGGTGGTCGCAGATGTCCGGTTCCAGCCACGGGATGTGCGGGGCGCCGGAGCGCGACTGGTAGACCAGCCGCCAGGGGTGGTCGACGCCGGTGCGCTCGCGGACGGCGTCGGCGATCAGCTGGGCCACGTCCAGGTGCTGCTCGACGTAGGCGCCGCCCTCGCCGTGGGTCTCGACCGGGCCGGAGGTGTCGGCGGCGGAGGTCGGGATGGAGTGGGTGGTGAAGGCGATGTGGGCGCCCGCGCGGACGTCCTCGGGAAGATCTTCGAGGGCGCGCAGCACGCCGTCGATCATGGGCTCGACGAAGCCCGGGTGGTTGAAGTAGTGCCGCAGCTTGTCGATCTTCGGCAGCGGCAGGCCCTCGGCCTCCAGGGTGGCCAGCGCGTCGGCCAGGTTCTCGCGGTACTGGCGGCAGCCCGAGTAGGAGGCGTAGGCGCTGGTGGCGAGCACGAGGATGCGGCGGCGGCCGTCGGCGACCATCTCGCGCAGGGTGTCCGTCAGGTACGGCGCCCAGTTGCGGTTCCCCCAGTAGACCGGCAGGTCCAGGCCGTGCTCGGCGAAGTCCTTGCGCAGGGCGTCCAGCAGGGCGCGGTTCTGGTCGTTGATGGGGCTGACCCCGCCGAACAGGAAGTAGTGCTGCCCGACTTCCTTCAGGCGTTCCTTCGGGATGCCGCGCCCGCGCGTGACGTTCTCCAGGAACGGGACCACGTCGTCCGGGCCTTCGGGGCCGCCGAAGGAGAGCAGGAGCAGGGCGTCGTACGGGGTGGCATCGAGCGCGTCAGGCATGTCTCGATCCTGCCACTCGGTACTGACAGCCAGGAAACAGCGGGGTGACGAGTCGGGTTCCAGTCGGTTTATGCCGGTTTTTCCCGCAGGCAAAATCAGGTGCCGTTAGGGTCCCCTAACTCGTAAGCTGTATCAGCCGTATTCGCGCCTTACCGAGCCGCTTCGGAGACCCCGTGCCCAGCCCCTACAGAGCCCTGTTCGCCGAACCCGGCACCAAGGCGTTCTCCGCCGCGGGATTCCTCGGCCGGATGCCGCTGTCGATGATGGGCATCGGCGTGGTCACGATGGTCTCCCAGCTGACCGGGCGGTACGGGCTCGCGGGGGCACTGTCGGCGACCATCGCGCTGTCCGCCGCGGCGATCGGGCCGCAGATCTCCCGGCTGGTCGACCGGCACGGGCAGCGCCGGGTGCTGCGTCCCGCGACCCTGGTGGCCCTCACGGCGGCGGCCGGGCTGCTGCTCACCGCGCACCTGAAGTGGCCGGACTGGGTGCTGTTCGGGTGCGCGGCCGGGATCGGTTCGGTGCCGAGCCTGGGGGCGATGATCCGGGCCCGCTGGGCGGCGCTGTACCGGGGCACCGGCAAGCTGCACATCGCGTACTCGTTCGAGTCGGTCGTCGACGAGGTCTGCTTCATCTTCGGCCCGATCATCTCCATCGGACTGTCCACGACCTGGTTCCCGGAGGCCGGGCCGCTGCTCGCCGCCTGTTTCCTGGCCGCCGGCGTCTTCTGGCTCACCTCCCAGCGCGCCACCGAACCGGAGCCGCACCCGCGCGAGCACCACGGCGGCGGTACGGCCCTGCACTCGGCCGGGCTGCAGGTGCTGGTGGCCACCTTCGCGGCGACCGGCGCGATCTTCGGGTCGGTGGACGTGGTCACCGTCGCCTTCGCCGACGAGCGCGGCCACAAGGGCGCCGCGAGCGTGGTCCTGGCGCTGTACGCGGCCGGATCCTGCGTGGCCGGGGTGGTCTTCGGGCTGCTGCGGTTCGCCGGGGCGCCGGAACGCCGCTGGCTGCTGGGCGTGGCGGCGATGGCCGTGAGTATGATCCCCCTCCTACTGGTCGGAAACCTGCCGCTTCTGGCCGTGGCGCTGTTCGTTTCGGGGCTGTCCATCGCACCGACGATGATCACGACGATGTCCCTCATCGAAGAGCACGTACCTCGCGCGCAGCTCACCGAAGGTATGACCTGGGTGAGCACCGGCCTCGCGGTCGGGGTCGCGCTCGGCTCGTCCGTGGCCGGCTCGGTGATCGACGCAGCCGGGGCGCGGGCCGGGTACGGGGTTCCGGCCGTGTCCGGGGCCGTCGCGGTCGCGGTCGGTTTCCTCGGGTACCGCCGGCTGCGCAGGCCGGCCGCGGGTCGGGGAGGCACCGTTGAGCAGCACAGCGAGCGGGAAGAACGGCACCTGGCGTAACTGGGGCGGGAATGTCTCCGCCCGGCCCGCCCGGCAGGTCGCACCGGCGTCGGTGGAGGAACTGGCGGCGGCGGTGCGCCGGGCCGCCGAGGACGGTCTGAAGGTGAAGGCGGTCGGGACCGGCCACTCCTTCACGTCCATAGCCGCCACCGACGGAGTGTTGATCCGCCCTCAACTGTTGACCGGTATTCGCAAGATTGATCGTGCAGCCATGACGGTCACGGTCGAGGCCGGCACCCCGCTCAAGAGACTCAATGCGGCTCTGGCGCGCGAGGGACTGTCGCTCACCAACATGGGCGACATCATGGAGCAGACCGTCTCCGGGGCCACCAGCACCGGCACGCACGGCACGGGCCGCGAGTCGGCCTCGATCGCCGCCCAGATCACAGCGCTCGAACTCGTCACGGCGGACGGCTCGGTGCTCACCTGCTCCGAGAAGGAGAACCCCGAGGTGTTCGCGGCCGCCCGAATAGGCCTCGGCGCCCTCGGCATCGTCACCGCGATCACGTTCGCCGTGGAGCCGATCTTCCTGCTCACCGCGCGCGAGGAGCCGATGCCCCTGGACCGGGTCCTCGCCGAGTTCGATCAACTCTGGGCGGAGAACGAGCACTTCGAGTTCTACTGGTTCCCGCACACCGGCAACACCAACACCAAGCGGAACAACCGCAGCGCCGGTCCCGAGCAGCCCGTGGGGCAGCTGGCCGGCTGGTTCGAGGACGAGTTCCTCTCCAACGGCGTCTTCCAGGTGGCCCAGTGGGTCGGCCGCGCCGCCCCCGCCACCGTTCCCGCCATCGCCCGGATCTCCAGCAAGGCCCTGTCCGCGCGGACCTACACGGACATCCCGTACAAGGTCTTCACCTCGCCGCGCCGGGTGCGCTTCCTGGAGATGGAGTACGCCGTCCCGCGTGCGGCCCTGGCGCAGACGCTCGGCGAGCTGAAGAGCATGGTCGAACGCTCGGGGCTGCGGGTCAGCTTCCCTGTCGAGGTGCGCACCGCCCCGGCCGACGACATCACCCTGTCCACCGCCTCCGGCCGGGACAGCGCCTATGTCGCCGTCCACATGTTCCGGGGCACGCCCTATCAGGCCTACTTCACCGCCGCCGAGCGCATCTTCACCGCCCACGAGGGCCGGCCGCACTGGGGCAAGGTGCACACCCGGGACGCCGAGTACTTCACGCGCGTGTACCCGCGTTTCGGCGAGTTCACTGCGCTGAGGGACCGCCTTGACCCGGAACGGCTGTTCCAGAACGACTACTTGCGGAGGGTTCTGGGGTCGTAGGCGTCTGGGCGGCCCCGCTGGGCGTGGGGGTCGGCGGCGGGCTCGGGCCGTCACTCGCCCCGCCGCCCGGGGAGTCGCCGGGCGCCGGCGTCGCGCTGTGGGCCGTACCGTCGCCGGCACCGGGCGCGTGCTCGCGGGACGGAGTCTCCGAAGGAGCCGGTGTCTCCTGGGACTTGGCGGGCGCGTCGGGCGTCACGGAGGAAGAGCCCTGGCCGGTGACGGCGTCGCTGACCGTCGTACCAGTGCCGCCGTTGAAGCTGTTGCCGGACACCAGTTCATACGTCGTGATGCCGCCCATGGTCACTCCGAACACGAGGGCGGCCGCGACCACCGGCCGCCGCCGGCTCTTCACCCGCGCGCGGTAGAGGGTGCCCTCGGTGAACTCGCCCGGAGCCGGTGGCACTTGCTCCCTGGGACGGGCCGCGACCGTCGCCTCCCGCAACTGCTCCCCCGTCCGCTTGAAGAAGTGCTGGAACACCGTGCCCCCACAAGTGGCGACGATGCTGACGACTCCCGCGCCGAAAATCGTGCCGTACACCCCGAAGTACGACGCCAGTTTGGCCGCCACGACGGCCGCGAGAGCGCTGCCCGCGACCTGGGGGACGCTCAGGTCGATCCGTTTGCGACCCGCGTCGGGCGTCTCACGCATACCCGGAACTTGCCTGCCTTTCCCGTACTTGATCGACATTGATCCACCGACTGCACGAGATAGGGACGTACAGCGGAAACCATTAGTTCCGTTTCTGGGGATTGCGTGAAGTTCGCCACGTTCATGATCCGTAAAACCGGTTGCCGACGGCCAAGTCGCAAGCGTTGCCAGAAGTTGGGCGGCGTGCCCATCCACGCACATGGTCCAAATGGAGTACTGTTGCGAGCCCTGGGCCTGGTCTCCCACCAGGGTGTCCGCGGCCTTGAAGGACCGCCGGGAGGGGGCTAGTTGCACAGGGTGACGAATTTGGTCACTTAGCGTTGCGAATAGGTAACCGTGCCATAACGGCGGCCCAGGGCCCGTGCCCGACACGCCGGGCAACTCGGCAAGGTTGTGGCAGGCTGCACCCGGGCAGGCCACACTCGACTAGCGGAAGCAGCGACGCACGTGACGTCGGCAGGCACCACCCGGGAGGTCCCCATGCCCGAACTGCGTGTCGTGGCCGTCTCGAATGACGGCACACGGCTGGTGCTCAAGGCTGCCGACGCAACGGAGTACACCCTTCCGATCGACGAACGGCTGCGCGCCGCCGTGCGCGGCGACCGGCCGCGCCTCGGCCAGATCGAGATCGAGGTCGAGAGCCATCTCCGCCCCCGTGACATCCAGGCGCGTATACGCGCCGGTGCCACAGCGGAAGAGGTCGCCCAGCTCGCCGGCATCCCCGTCGACCGGGTCCGGCGCTTCGAGGGGCCCGTACTGGCCGAGCGCGCCTTCATGGCCGAGCGCGCCCGCAAGACCCCGGTCCGCCGCCCCGGCGAGAACTCGGGTCCGCTGCTCGGCGAGGCCGTGCAGGAGCGGCTGCTGCTGCGCGGCGCCGAGAAGGACACCGTGCAGTGGGACTCCTGGCGCCGCGACGACGGCACCTGGGAGGTGCTCCTCGTCTACCGGGTCGCGGGCGAACCGCACTCGGCGAGCTGGACGTACGACCCGCCCCGGCGGCTCGTCCAGGCCGTGGACGACGAGGCACGCTCGCTGATCGGCGAGTCCGACGACCTCGCCGTGCCCGAGCCGAGCTTCCCGTTCGTGCCGCGCATCGCCCGCCTGCCACGCGAGCGTTCGATGGACCGCGCGCTGGACCGGGGCGAGCGGGAGCGGCCGAGTCTGCCCGCGCAGGCGTCCGAGCCTCCCGAGGAGAGCACGGGCGAACGCGACTCGCTGACCAGCCTGCTGGAGGCGGTGCCGAGCTTCCGGGGCGACCTGGTGGTCCCGGAGCGCCCGGCGGAGACACCGGAGGAACCCGACGGCGAGACGGCCGCCGAGGAGCCGCCGGCCCCCGCCGCCTCGGCCGGTTCGGCGTACGCGGACGTCCTCATGCCCCGCTCCGTCGGCAGCCACCGCGATCGGCTGATCGGCGCCACCGACCGCCAGGCCGAGGCCGACGGCGTCCGCCCCGGCCGCCGCGCCGCCGTGCCGAGCTGGGACGAGATCGTGTTCGGCACGCGCCGCAAGAAGCAGGAGTAACCGGCCGTACGGAAGCGGAACGTGGGGGGCACGCGCGCATGCCCCCCACTTCCGGCTGCGCGCGCGTGCCCGGCTTTCGGGCTGTACGCGCGCGTGCCCGGTTTTCAGGGTGCACACGCGCGTGCCCGCCTTCCGGCCGCACGCGTGCGTGCCCCGCCTCTCGACTGCCGCTACTGCGGATCCGCGCCCACCGCCACCGGCCGGGACGGGTCCGAGGACCACTCGGACCAGGAACCGACGTACAGGGCCGCCGGGATGCCCGCCACGGCCAGCGCGAGCACTTCATGGGCGCCGGAGACGCCCGAGCCGCAGTACACACCCACCTCGGTGTCCGTGGAGACGCCCAGGGCCTTGAAGCGGTCCCGTAGCTCCGCCGCGGGCAGGAAGCGGCCGTCGGGGCCCACGTTCTCCGTCGTCGGCGCCGACACCGCGCCGGGGATGTGCCCGCCGACCCGGTCGATCGGCTCCACCTCACCCCGGTACCGCTCCCCCGCCCGCGCGTCCAGCAGCACACCCGCGCGGGCCAGGGCCGCCGCCGCGTCCGCGTCCAGCAGGCCCGACGCGTCCGGCGCCGGCCGGAAGTCGCCCTCGGTCACAGCGGGCACCTCCGTGGACAGCTCGCCCTGCCAGGACGGCAATCCGCCGTCGAGGACCCGCACGTCCGGGTGACCCGTCCAGCGCAGCAGCCACCAGGCGCGCGCGGCCGCCCAGCCCTGGCCGCCGTCGTAGACGACGACCGGCCGGTCGGCCGACACGCCCGCGCGGCGCATCGCGGCGCCGAACTCCGCGAGGTCCGGAAGCGGATGCCGGCCCCGCTCCCCGGGCACACCGGCCAGCTCCCGGTCCAGGTCGACGAAGACCGCGCCGGGGATGTGCCCGGCCGCGTACTCGGCCGGCCCGTCGAAGGCCGGCGCGCCCGCCGCCTTCGCCAGGCTCAGCTGCCAGCGCACGTCCAGCAGTACCGGAGGGCGGTCGCCGGTCAGCTCGTGTGCGAGATCGGATGCGGTGATGATGGCTCTCATGGCGCCATGCATACGCCAGGGGTGGCCGCGGCGTCCAGGTCCGGCTACTCTGCTCGGCCGGACAGGCTCGATCACCCGGCGTATGGGATCGAGCACGTGCTGTACAGCCGGCGGGCACCCGCCGGCCCTCGTCAGGAAGCGGCGAAAGACGACGGACCGGGCATCCTCCCGGAGGTGTCGCCGAGCGTCGGCGCGGTAAGTCCCGGCGCGGCGTGGAGGATGCGGGCACCGGCGCGGGCGAACCCGCCGTCGGCGTGGACACCCCTTCCGGGGAGCGGAAGCGACACGGCCACCGCGAGGGGCCGGGGAGAGAGTGATCGATGACCGAGGCACGGGAGCCGGCCGGCCCGCACGCGCGGCGTGCGCCCGGCACGCCCTGCTGGGTGAGCCTGATGGCGCACGGGCTGGCCGCCACCGAGGAGTTCTACGGTGAGCTGTTCGGCTGGGAGTTCCGGCCGGGCCCGCAGCAGCTCGGCCCGTATGTGCGGGCGCTGCTCGACGGGTGCGAGGTGGCGGGCATGGGCCAGCTGCCGCCGGACCACCGGCTGCCGATCGCCTGGACGCCGTACCTCGCCTCGCAGGACGTGGACCAGACGGCCGACACGGTGCGGGAGTGCGGCGGAACCGTGGCGGTCGGGCCGCTGGACGCCGCCGAGGCCGGGCGGATGGCCATCGCCGCGGACCCCTCCGGGGCGGTGTTCGGCATCTGGCAGGGCTCCGCGCACCTCGGCACCGCGATCAGCGGAGTGCCCGGCACGCCCGCGTGGAACGAGCTGGTGACCTTCGAGACCGAGAGCGTGTCCAAGTTCTACGCGACCGTGTTCGGTTACGAACGGGAGCCGGTGGTCTCCGCCGACTTCGACTACGTGACCCTCCACCTCGCCGGTCGTCCGGTGGCCGGTCTGCACGGCGTCGGCCACGCGCTGCCCCGCGACCGCGGACCGCACTGGCAGACGTACTTCGAGGTCGCCGACGCCGACGCGACGGTGCGGCAGGTGGCGGATCTCGGCGGCCGTGTCATCAGACAGCCGCACAACAGCCCGCACGGCCGGGTGGCGACGGTGGCGGACCCGGAGGGCGCGGAGTTCTCGGTGATCCAGAACCCGCACTGAGCGCTCGGGGGGACCAGCCGATTCGCCCGGTCGGGTTCAGCCGGAGGAGACCGGCAGCACGTCCGGCGACAGAGCCGCCGCGCGGGCCGTTGCGGCGGTCATGCGGCGGCGGTGGTGGCGGCGGCACAGCACCTCGTAGCCGACCTCACCGGCCGCCTGGTTGACGTCGCCGACGACCACCTGGGCGCCCTCGACCACCATCTCGCCGCCTATCGTGCGGGCGTTGTGCGTGGCCCGGGCGCCGCACCAGCACAGCGCCTCCACCTGGAGCACCTCGATACGGTCGGCCAGCTCCACCAGCCGCTGCGAACCGGGGAAGAGCTTGGAGCGGAAGTCGGTGGTGATCCCGAAGGCGTACACGTCAAGGCCGAGATCGTCCACCACGCGCGCGAGCTGGTCTATCTGCTCGGGCGCGAGGAACTGCGCCTCGTCCGCGATCACGTAGTCGGCCCGGCGGCCCTGCGAGAGGTGGTCCACGAGGGAGGCGTACAGATCCTGGTCGTCGGCGACCTCCACCGCGTCGGTGACCAGCCCGAGCCGGGAGGACAGCTTGCCCTCGCCCGCGCGGTCGTTCCGGGTGAAGATCATGCCGACGAGGCCCCGGGCCGAGCGGTTGTGCTCTATCTGCAGAGCCAGCGTCGACTTCCCGCAGTCCATCGTTCCGGAGAAGAACACCAGCTCGGGCATGAGGGGTTGAGCACCTTTCGGCGAGAGGTCGTGCGGGGCGGGAGGGTCAGGAGCGTACTTCGAGCAGCGGGATCAGCTGCTCGGCGGGCGTCATCGAACCGTGGTTGCCCACCAGCGACGACTCCTTGGGCTCCCGCTCGGACGCGATGATCAGGACGTCGTCGTACGCGGCCGCGACCACGTCCCCGAGCCGGGGGTACACCCGTTCGTCGATGTGCGGCCCGAACCAGCCCGCCGCGATCGCCTCGTCCCGCGAGGCCACCCAGAACTGCTCGCCGAGCACCTCGCGCCAGACGGCCACTACGTCGTTCTCGGCGCCCGGCACCGCGTACACGTGCCGCGCCCGGCCCTCGCCGCCCAGCAGGGCGACCCCGGCGCGCAGCTCCCAGTCCGTGTCGAAGTCGATGCGGTGCTCGTCGTCGAACGGGACGTCGACCATGCCGTGGTCGGCGGTGACGTAGAGCGCGCTGCGCGGCGGCAGTTGCTCGGCGAGGCGCTGGGCGAGCCGGTCGACGTACATCAGCTGGCCGCGCCAGGTGTCGGAGGCGACGCCGTAGCGGTGTCCAGCGCCGTCCAGCTCGGAGTAGTACGTGTAGACCAGCGAGCGGTCCCCGGCGGCCAGTTGCTCCGCCGCGAGGTCCATGCGCTCCTCGCCGCTGAGCCGGCCGTGGAAGCTGCCGCCACTGAGCGCGATCTTGGTGAGCGGGGTGTGCTCGAAGATGGGCGAGGTCACCTGGGCGGCGTGCACCCCGGCTGCCTGGGCCAGCTGGAAGACGGTGGGGTACGGCTGCCAGGCGCGCGGATCGGTGTACGGCTGCCAGCGGAGCTGGTTCATCAGCTCGCCGGTGGCCGGGTTGCGCACGGTGTAGCCGGGCAGGCCGTGGACGCCGGGCGGCAGACCGGTGCCGACGGAGGCGAGGGAGACGGCGGTGGTCGCCGGGTAGCCGGCGGTGAGCGGGCGGCCGGTGCCGCCGCGCGAGGTGCCGAGCAGCGAGGTCAGGAAGGGCGCCTCGTCGGCGTGCGCCCGCAGCTGCTCCCAGCCGAGCCCGTCTATCAGCAGGACACAGACCCGGTCGGCCGGGGTCAGCTCCTCGATCGTGGCGGTCAGGCCGGGGACGCCCATGCCGGCGGCCAGGGTGGGCAGCAGATCGGCGAGGGAGCCGGTGCCGTACTCGGGCAGCGGCGCGGTGTCCAGGGCGAGCGGTTCCGGGTGGTCCCAGGCGGAGAGCTGGGACATCAGCGGGCGATGTCCGCGGTCGCCTCCGAGATGGCCTGGGCGAAGGCGAGCGCCTGGCGCACCGTCTCCGGGCCGTCCCCGGCCTCGCTGACGCGCAGGCTGAGGTCGTCCGCCGTGGAGCTGCCCGTGTAGCCGTGGTCGGCGTCGCAGTTGGGGTCGCCGCAGGCGGCGGGCTCCAGGTCGATACGGCTGACCGCGCCCCAGCCGATGGTCAGCACGACCTCGCGGGGCAGGGTGCCCGGCGCGTACTGCTCGGGGTTGGCGACCACCCGGCTGACCACGACCGACGAGATCCGGTCGATCTTGACGGACTCGGTGGAGGTGGTGGCGTACGGCGTCGGAGAGGTGCTGTCGGCGGCCTGCTCGTCGGTGTGGCTGACGATGAAGCGGTTGCCGGTGAGGACGAGCACGGTCACATGCCGCCGCACCTCGTTCTGATCGAAGGTGGTCTCCTGGTGGACCAGGTACGACCGGACGGGCTCGCCGCCCACAGCGGCCTCCACCGCCTCGGCCACGAGGGCCGGGTAGTAGCCGCTGCGCTCGATCGCCGCGCGCAGCCCCTGGGTCGTCGTACTGGTCTTGGCCATGGCGTCCATCCTAATCCGTGGGCATGGGGGGTCCGGGCCAGTCACGAAGACCGGGGTCCGCCTGCGCACGCGCGCGTGGGCGCCGCGGGACGAGCCCCGGCAGGATGTCCAGCCCCTGCGTGGCGATCAGGCAGGAGACGGGTTCGGGTCCGCCGCCGTCCGCCTCGAACGCCACCACGACGGGCAGCGTTTCGCCCAGCGCTCGCCGCAGCCGTGCCGCCTCCTCGGCGGCGGGCTCACGGAAGACGGGGCCCTGGAAGGCGGACGCGCACGAGACGAAGCCCGGGGCGGTGAAGACGATCATGCGGTCCCCCTCCCCTGATCAGCAGGTGATCAGTAGGCCGGCATCGTGCGCGGGCCCAGGTCGTCGCGGGCCGGTGGCGGCGCGAGCCGTACCGTGGCGCTGAGGACGCTCACGCCGTGCGGGGCGACGACGACCGGTTCCAGGGTGACGGCGACCACCTCCGGATGATCGTCGACCAGCCGGGACACCCGCAGCAGCAGTTCCTCCAGCGCCGGGGTGTCGACGGGCGTGGAGCCGCGCCAGCCGAACAGCAGCGGCGCCGTACGGATCGACCGCACCAGCGAGGCCGCCTCCCGGTCGGTGACCGGGACCAGGCGGTGCGCCATGTCGCCGAGCAGCTGGGAGGCGGCCCCGGCGAGTCCGAAGGACAGCACGGCCCCGGCCGCCGGGTCGATCACGGCCCGTACGACGGTGTCGACGCCGCGCGGTGCCATGCCCTGCACCACCGGCCGCAGCTCCTCCGGCTTGCCGAACAGCTCGGTCAACTCGGCGTACGCCCGGCGCAGTTGCTCCTCGTCCGCGAGGTCGAGGCGCACGCCGCCCAGGTCGGCGCGGTGTCTGAGGTGCGGGGCGGTGGCCTTGAGGGCGACCGGGTAGCCGAGGGCGCGGGCGGCTTCGGCGGCGGCGTCGGCAGTGGGTGCGGGCAGCGCGCGCCGCACGGGGATGCCGTACTTGCCGAGCAGCTCGCAGGTCTCCGCGTCGGAGATCGTGAGCCCTTCCCCGCGCGCGAGCAGCTCACCGATCAGCCGCGCGGCCCCCTTCTCGTCGATGTCGTCGTACTCGGGCACCTTCCCCGGGTCCATGGCCTCCCGCCGCCACTGCCCGTACTTGACGGCTTCGGCCAACGCCCGCACGGCACGTTCGGCGGCGGGGTAGGCGGGGATGAGGTGCATGCCCTCCGGAGGACTGGCCGCACCCGCTCCCGCGGTGGGCAGGCGTTCCGCAGCGCGGAACAGGCGGGCACCGCCCTCGGTGCCGGGTGCCTTGTCAACGGCCGCGGGTGCGGTGCTGGCCGCAGCCGACAACGCCTCCGCAAGCCCCCCGAGCTCCACATGCACCACCAGCACCGGCTTCCCCGGAATGGCAGCCGCGGCCGACCGCAACGCCTCCGCCAGCTCCGCATCCCCCGGCGACGCTTCCCCGATCGCGGGGATCGCCGTCACCACGACGGAGTCGCACGACTCGTCGGCCAGCGCAGCTCCCAGTGCCCGATGGAAGTCCTCCGCCGTCGCCCCCGTCGTCAGGTCCAGCGGACGCGAAGGCCGCAGCCCCTCCGCCAGACACCGGTCGTACGTCAGCACGCCCAGCGACTCCGAGTTCCCCAGGATCGCCACCCTCGGCCCCGCCGGCAGCGGCTGCCGGGCGAGCAGCAGCCCCGCGTCGACCAGCTCGGTGATCGTGTCGACCCGGATCACCCCGGCCTGCCGCAGCAGCGCGGAGACGGTGGCGTGCGGCAGCCGGGTGGCCCGCACCGCGTGTCCCTGCGGGGCGGACCCGTCCCCCTGCACCACGACCAGCGGCTTCGCCGCCGCCGTCCGGCGCGCGAGGCGCGTGAACTTGCGCGGGTTACCGATGGACTCCAGGTACATGAGGACGACGTCGGTCTCGGGGTCGTCGTACCAGTACTGGAGGACGTCGTTGCCGGAGACGTCCGCGCGGTTGCCGGCGGAGACGAAGGTGGACACGCCGGTGACCCCGGTGACCCCTCCGCCGCGCCGGTGCAGCCGGGACAGCAGGGCGATGCCGATGGCACCGGACTGGGCGAACATCCCGATGCGGCCGGGGCGGGGCATCTCCGGGGCGAGGGAGGCGTTGAGGCGCACGTCGGGCGCGGTGTTGATGATCCCGAAGGCGTTCGGGCCGATGATCCGCATGCCGTACGCGCGTGCCTGCCGCACGAGGGCCCGCTGCCGCTCGCGCCCCTCGGGCCCGCTCTCGGCGTACCCGGCGGAGAGCACGACGAGCCCCTGCACCCCGTGTTCCCCGCACTCGGCGACCACGGCGGGCACGTGCTCGGCCGGTACGGCGACCACGGCGAGGTCCACCGGACCGCCGATGTCCCGCACGCGCCGGTAGGCCGGCACCCCGTCGACCTCGCCGAGGCCCTCCGGGAAGGCGTTGTTCACGGCGTGCAGCAGGCCGCCGTAGCCGGCGTCCCGGATGTTGCCGAGGACGCTGCGGCCCACGCCGCCGGGGGCGCGGCCGACGCCGACGACCGCCACCGAGCCGGGCATGAGCAGGCGCCGTACCGAGCGCGCCTCGGCGCGCTGCTCGCGCGCTCGCTGCACGGCGAGGGAGCGGTCGGTGGGTTCGAGGTCGAACTCCAGGCGGACGACGCCGTCCTCGAAGCTGCGCTTCTGGGTGTAGCCGGCGTCCGTGAACACCTTGATCATCTTGGTGTTGGCGGGCAGCACCTCGGCGGCGAAGCGGCGGATGCCGCGCTCGCGGGCGACCGCCGCGATGTGTTCCAGCAGGGCGGAGGCGACCCCGCGGCCCTGGTGCGCGTCCTGCACCAGGAAGGCGACCTCGGCCTCGTCGGCGGGCGCGGAGGCGGGCATGCCGTCGGCGCCGATGCGGTCATAGCGTACGGTGGCGATGAACTCGCCGCCGATGGTGGCCGCGAGTCCCACCCGGTCCACAAAGTCGTGGTGCGTGAAGCGGTGGACGTCCTTGGCGGAGAGTCTGGGGTACGGCGCGAAGAAGCGGTAGTACTTCGACTCGTCCGAGACCTGCTCGTAGAAGCTGACCAGGCGGTCGGCGTCATCAACGGTGATGGGCCTGATGCGCGCGGTACCACCGTCGCGCAGCACCACGTCCGCCTCCCAGTGGGCGGGGTACTGGTGCCGGTCCTGCCGGTCCGCCGAGGTCTGCATGGGCCCCAGAGTACGGCTCGCGTCCGACAACGGCGCAGGGCAGTCTGTGGAGGACGGAAGCCGGAACCGAGGCCGCGGTTCCGACGCCACGCCGGGCGGACGAAGGTCCGCTCCGGGGCATGCTTCGCGATATGGGAAACTGGTCTAGACAACCCTGAAGACTGAAGGGCAGCAACACATGGCTGAGCGCCGCGTCAACGTCGGCTGGGCCGAGGGCCTCCACGCCCGCCCCGCCTCCATCTTCGTCCGAGCCGCCACGGCCGCAGGCGTCCCGGTGACGATCGCCAAGGCTGACGGCAACCCCGTCAACGCGGCCTCCATGCTGGCTGTCCTGGGCCTGGGCGCCCAGGGCGGCGAGGAGATCGTGCTGGCCTCCGACGCCGAGGGTGCGGACGTCGCCCTCGACCGTCTGGCCAAGCTGGTCGCCGAGGGCCTCGAGGAACTGCCCGAGACGGTCTGAACAGCAGCACGCTGACACACCGGAGCCGCGTCGCCCTTTTCGGGCGGCGCGGCTCTGCGTTTCCGGGCTCTTTGCGCGCACACCGGAATTGAGGCAGCGGGAAATACTGCGCAGCCGAATACCTCTTCTTTGTATACGGCGCCCGTGTTAATGCCGCAGGCCCGACATGTTTACGGCATGTTGCGAAGTCCTCACACGCTCGCCGGCCCCGGAAAAGCGCAGCCGGTGCACGGCCGTCGCGCGCTCGGTGTGCAGCGCCGTGAGCGCCCGCGCACGCTCCCCGTCGCCGCGCGCCACCGCGTCGACGATGGCGCCGTGCTCCGTCCAGTAGTCCACCGGGCTCGACGGCGCCTCCACCGCGTACATCCAGGCGATCTTGTGCCGAAGCTGGCTGAGCATCGCGGTCAGCGAGGGGCTGCCCGAGGCCTGGGCGAGCGTCTCGTGGAACCAGCCGCCCAGCGACCGCAGATCGTCGCTGCTGCCCCTGCGGGCCCGCTCCTGGCCCAGCCTGACCAGGCCGCGCAGCACCTTCAGATGGGCCTCGGTGCGCCGCTGGGCGGCCCTGGCGGCCCCGAGCGGCTCCAGCAGCAGGCGCATCTCCAGCAGGTCGGCGGCCTCCTGCTCGGTCGGCTCGGCCACGCACGCGCCCGCGTGCCGGCGGGTCACCACGAAGCCCTCGGCCTCCAGGGTGCGCAGGGCCTCGCGGACGGGGACGCGCGAGACGCCGTAGCGGCGGGCCAGGACTTCCTCGGTCAGCCGGCCGCCGCGCTCGTAGACCCCCGCGACGATGTCGTCCCGGATGGCCGTGCACACCGAGTGCGCCGGAATACGCATGACCGACCTCCGCTTTAATCCCCGTGAAACGTCGACGATGGACGCCTGTTCCGTGACTCTATTCCAATGAGCCGGAATTTCCGACGGCGGGCCGGAATCCATGGATATTTTTTGGTCAGCGGATCGGGTGGCGCCCGTGAAAAGACGACGAAAGCCCCGGCTCGGTGAGCCGGGGCTTCGCATGCCAGGCGATGAGGCGTCAGACGTTCACGCCGTGCTTGCGGAGGTAGGCGACGGGGTCGACGTCCGAGCCGTAGTCGGGGGTCGTACGGGCCTCGAAGTGCAGGTGCGGGCCCGTGGTGTTGCCGGTCGCGCCGGACAGGGCGATCTGCTGGCCCGGCGTGACCTGCTGGCCCACCGAGACGCCGATCGACGACAGGTGGCCGTACTGGGTGTACATGCCGTCGGCCATCCTGATCACGATCTGGTTGCCGTACGCGCCGCCCCAGCCGGTGGAGACGACGGTGCCGGAGCCGACCGCGTGCACCGGGGTGCCGCTCGCCGCGTGGAAGTCGATGCCGGTGTGCGTGCCGGAGGACCACAGCGAGCTGCTCGCCTTGTAGCCGGTGGAGACGTAGGAGTTCGCGATCGGGGCGACGAAGGTGCTCATCAGGCGCTTGCGCTCGGCCTCCCGGGCGGCGCGGGCCCTGGCCTCGCGCTCCTCCTTCGCCCTCTTCGCCGCGGCCTCCTCGGCCGCCTTGTGCTCGGCGGCCCGCTGCTGCGCGGCGGCCTGCGCGTCGATGTGCTCGGCCACGTCGTCGCTCAGGGTGAGGACCGGCGTGAGGCCGGTCTGCTCCACGGTGTTCTCGGCGGCGAGCGCCGGGGAGGCGGCCAGGGTGCCGATGACACCGGTGGTGGTGAGGGCCGCGATGCCTGCCGCCTGAGCGGTGGTGCGCTTGACCCGGCCGGGCTTGCGGTGCTTCCCGGTGGCGCACATGAACGCCATGGAGTGGCTGGTCCTTTCCTTCCCTCTCGCCTACCGGGTTAGCTGACGGGTTCGGAGCAGGAAGGTCTCCTACGGGTCCCCTCGCGAAGCGCGGGCGCCCGATTCACCCCAGGGACTGCGTGGGTCCCCGGCTCCCCTGGCTCGCGCCGTACGGGGACTCGGCGATGGCTGTCCGGTGCCGCGGGTGCGGCGCACTGCTACCGACGAACAGCCCGGGTGACGCTACGTAAGCCTGCTTTCGAACCCCAAACGGATCCAGGCTTTTGTAGCGCATCCCACAGGGCAGACAGGCAACCTCCGCCTCAAATCGGGCATCCCGGTAAGGGAGTGAGAACGGCAGGGGCCCTGACGGTCCAAAGACCGTCAGGGCCCCACGCGCGTGCGGTTACTCGGCCGCCACGACCGTCACTTCACCGATGCCGAGTGCCTCCACCGGTGCCTTGATCTGGGAGGCGTCACCGACGAGGACGGTCACCAGACGGTCCACCGGGAAGGCGTTCACCACGGCCGCCGTGGCCTCCACCGTGCCCGTCGCGGCCAGCTGCTGATAGAGCGTCGCCTGGAAGTCGTCGGGCAGGTACTGCTCGACCTGGTCGGCCAGCGTGCTCGCGACGGCCGCCGCGGTCTCGTACTTCAGCGGCGCCACCCCGACGAGGTTCTGCACGGCCACGTCCCGCTCGGCGTCGGTCAGACCGTCCGCCGCGAGGGTGCGCAGCACCTTCCACAGGTCCTCCAGCGCCGGGCCGGTGTTGGGGGTGTCCACGGAGCCGCTGATGGCGAGCATCGAGGCGCCCGTGCCGTCCGGTGCGGACCGGAGGACCTGGCCGAAGGAGCGCACACCGTAGGTGTAGCCCTTCTCCTCGCGCAGGACCCGGTCCAGGCGGGAGGTGAGGGTGCCGCCGAGGCAGTAGGTGCCGAGCACCTGGGCGGGCCACACCCGGTCGTGCCGGTCGGGGCCGACGCGGCCGATGAGCAGCTGCGTCTGCACGGCGCCGGGCCGGTCCACGATGACCACGCGCCCGGTGTCGTCGGCGGTCACCGGCGGCACGGGCCGCGGCTCGCCCGGCGTGCCGGTCCAGGCGCCCAGGGTGTCGCCGAGCAGCGCGTCCAGGTCGACCCCGGTAAGGTCGCCGACCACCACCGCGGTGGCCGTGGCGGGGCGTACGTGCCGGCCGTAGAAGGCACGTACGGCGGCGGCGTCGATCTTCTCGACGGTCTCCTCGGTGCCCTGGCGGGGCCGCGACATGCGCGAGGCCACCGGGAACAGCTCCTTGGAGAGCTCCTTGGCGGCCCGGCGGGAGGGGTTGGCCAGCTCGTGCGGGATCTCGTCCAGGCGGTTGCGGACCAGCCGCTCCACCTCGCTGTCGGCGAAGGCGGGCGCGCGCAGCGCGTCGGCGAGCAGGCCGAGGCCCTTGGCCAGGCGCGAGGCGGGGACCTCCAGGCTGAGCCGGACGCCGGGGTGGTCGGCGTGCGAGTCCAGCGTGGCGCCCGCGCGCTCCAGCTCGGCGGCGAACTCCTCGGCGGAGTGCTTGTCGGTGCCCTCGGAGAAGGCCCGCGCCATGATCGTGGCGACGCCGTCCAGGCCGGCCGGCTCGGCGTCCAGGGGCGCGTCCAGCAGCACCTCGACGGCGACGACCTGCTGGCCGGGGCGGTGGCAGCGCAGCACGGTCAGGCCGTTGTCGAGCGCGGTGCGCTCGGGCGCCGGGAACGCCCAGGGCCTGGCCTCGCCGGCCTGCGGCTGGGGATGGAAGTCCATGGTGGCGAGCTCGGTCACTTGGCCGTCTCCTCGTTCTCGTTACCGGCCTCTACGGTGGCTTCCTGCTCCGGGTCCTCGGGAACGTCGGCGTCCGGGGCCTGCTCCGGGGACTTCGGCTCATACACCAGGACCGCCCGGTTGTCGGGGCGCAGACGGGCCTGGGCGACCTCCTGGACCTCCTGGGGGGTCACCTCCAGGACGCGCTTGACGGCGGTGAGGGCGAGCTGCGGGTCGCCGAACAGGACGGCGTACCGGCACAGTTCGTCGGCGCGGCCGGCGACCGTGCCCAGCCGGTCCAGCCACTCGCGCTCCAACTGGGCCTGGGCGCGCTCCATCTCCTCGGCCGTGGGGCCCTCCTCGGCGAACCGGGCCAGCTCCTCGTCGATGGCGGTCTCGATGACCGGCACCTCGACGTCACCGGAGGTCTTCACGTCCAGCCAGCCCATGGAGGGCGCGCCGGCGAGGCGCAGCAGGCCGAAGCCGGCCGCGACGGCCGTACGGTCGCGGCGGACCAGCCGGTTGTACAGGCGGGAGGACTCGCCGCCGCCGAGGATGGTCAGGGCGAGATCGGCGGCGTCGCACGCGCGCGTGCCGTCGTGCGGAAGGCGGTAGGCGGCCATCAGGGCGCGCGCCGGAACCTCCTCGACGACGACCTCGCGCTTCTGCTCGCCGATGACGTCCGGCAGGGAGCCCTCGCGAGGGGCGGCCTTGCCGTCGTGGGACGGGATGGAACCGAAGTACTTCTCGATCCAGGCGAGGGTCTGCTTGGGGTCGATGTCGCCGACCACGGAGAGCACCGCGTTGTTCGGCGCGTAGTAGGTGCGGAAGAACTGGCGGGCGTCCTCCAGGGTGGCCGCGTCCAGGTCCGCCATCGAGCCGATCGGCGTGTGGTGGTAGGGGTGGCCCTCCGGGTACGACAGGGCGGTCAGCTTCTCGAAGGCGGTGCCGTAGGGCACGTTGTCGTAGCGCTGGCGGCGCTCGTTCTTGACGACGTCCCGCTGGTTCTCCATGGACTCGTCGTCCAGGGCGGCCAGCAGCGAGCCCATGCGGTCGGCCTCCAGCCAGAGCGCCAGCTCCAGCTGGTGGGCGGGCATGGTCTCGAAGTAGTTGGTGCGCTCGAAGCTGGTGGTGCCGTTGAGCGAGCCGCCGGCGCCCTGCACCAGCTCGAAGTGACCGTTGCCCTTGACCTGCGCCGAGCCCTGGAACATCAGGTGCTCGAAAAGGTGAGCCAGGCCGGTACGCCCCTTGACTTCGTGGCGGGAGCCGACGTCGTACCAGAGGCAGACCGCCGCCACCGGGGTCAGGTGGTCCTCGGAGAGCACCACGCGCAGACCGTTGGCCAGGCGGTGCTCGGTCGCTGTCAGGCCCCCGGAGCCTGCCTCGGCTGTGGTCGTGTGACCCATGGGCATGTACATCCCTTCGCGAGCGGAGGCGGTTGTGAAAACCGCGGTTTTCCTGCCGTTCCTGCCACTGTATGCAAACCGTGCGGGGCCTCGGCGAAGTTCCCGCGGGACGTACGCCCACAGCGGATCGCGTAGCCTGCGACTCGCGTGCCCGCAGGACGGCCGGCGGGCACTGTGCGGTGCCGGTCCGGTGCGCCTTGCGGTGCCGGGCGGACCGTGGAAGACCGGGCCATGGCCCCGGTTGTCAGTGCCGCGGTCCACAATGGTCCGCGTCAGATCCATCAAACGCTTCAGTAGCAAGGAGCCGGCAGCGATGGCCCGCCGCAGCACGAAGACCCCGCCGCCCGACGATTCGTACGAGGAGAAGATCCTCGACATCGACGTCGTGGACGAGATGCGTGGCTCCTACCTCGAGTACGCGTACTCGGTCATCTACTCGCGCGCCCTGCCGGACGCCCGTGACGGCCTCAAGCCGGTGCACCGCCGGATCGTGTACCAGATGAACGAGATGGGCCTGCGCCCCGACCGCGGCTATGTGAAGTGCGCGCGTGTCGTCGGCGAGGTCATGGGCAAGCTGCACCCGCACGGCGACGCGTCGATCTACGACGCCCTGGTGCGCATGGCCCAGCCCTTCTCCATGCGCGTGCCGCTGGTCGACGGCCACGGCAACTTCGGCTCGCTGGGCAACGACGACCCGCCGGCCGCCATGCGGTACACGGAGTGCCGGCAGGCCGAGGCGACGAGCCTGATGACCGAGTCGATCGACGAGGACACGGTCGACTTCGCGCCGAACTACGACGGCCAGGAGCGGGAGCCGGTGGCGCTGCCCGCCGCCTTCCCGAACTTGCTGGTCAACGGCTCCTCGGGCATCGCGGTCGGCATGGCGACGAACATGCCGCCGCACAACCTGCGCGAGGTCATCGCGGCCGCCCGCCACCTGATCAGGCACCCGAACGCGGACCTGGACGCGCTCATGAAGCACGTCCCGGGCCCGGACCTGCCCACCGGCGGCCGGATCGTCGGCCTGGACGGCATCCGGGACGCGTACGCGACGGGCCGCGGCACCTTCAAGATGCGCGCGACGGTCTCGGTCGAGGCGGTGACCGCCCGCCGCAAGGGCCTGGTCATCACGGAACTGCCCTTCGCGGTCGGCCCGGAGAAGGTCATCGCGAAGATCAAGGACCTGGTCAACAGCAAGAAGGTCCAGGGCATCGCCGACGTCAAGGACCTGACCGACCGCGAGCACGGCCTGCGCCTGGTCATCGAGGTCAAGAACGGCTTCGTGCCGGAGGCGATCCTGGAGCAGCTGTACAAGCTGACCCCGATGGAGGAGTCCTTCGGCATCAACAATGTCGCGCTGGTGGACGGCCAGCCGCTCACGCTGGGCCTGAAGGAGCTGCTGGAGGTCTATCTCGACCACCGCTTCGACGTGGTGCGGCGCCGCAGCGAGTTCCGCCGCGGCAAGAGGCGCGACCGGCTGCACCTGGTCGAGGGTCTGCTGACGGCGCTGGTCGACATCGACGAGGTCATCCGGCTGATCCGGTCCAGCGAGAACTCCGCGCAGGCCAAGGAGCGCCTGATGCAGCGCTTCTCGCTGAGCGAGATCCAGACGCAGTACATCCTCGACACGCCGCTGCGCCGGCTCACCAAGTACGACCGCATCGAGCTGGAGGCGGAGAAGGACAGGCTCACCGCGGAGATCGCGGAGCTGACCCGGATCCTGGAGTCCGACGCGGAGCTGCGCAAACTGGTTTCGAACGAACTGGCCGCCGTGACCAAGAAGTTCGGCACCGACCGGCGTACGGTCCTGCTGGAGTCCGCGGGCGCCCCGGTGGCGGCGGTGCCGCTGCAGGTGGCCGACGACCCGTGCCGGGTGCTGCTGTCCTCGACGGGGCTGCTGGCCCGTACGGCGACGGCGGAGCCGTTCCCGGAGGAGGCCGGCGGGAAGCGCGTCAAGCACGACGTGATCGTCTCGGCGGTCCCGGCGACCGCGCGCGGCGAGATCGGCGCGGTGACCTCGGCGGGCCGGCTGCTGCGCATCAACGTGGTCGACCTGCCCCAGCTGCCGGAGACGGCGACCGCGCCGAACCTCTCCGGAGGCGCGCCGCTGGCGGAGTTCGTCTCCCTGGAGGACGACGAGACGGTGGTCTGCCTGACCACGCTCGACGAGTCGTCCCCGGGCCTGGCGCTCGGCACCGAGCAGGGCGTCGTCAAGCGCGTGGTGCCCGACTACCCGTCCAACAAGGACGAGTTGGAGGTCATCACGCTGAAGGAGGGCGACCGGATCGTCGGCGCGGTGGAGCTGCGCACCGGTGAGGAGGACCTGGTCTTCATCACCGACGACGCGCAGCTGCTGCGCTTCCAGGCGTCCATCGTGCGCCCGCAGGGCCGTCCGGCGGGCGGTATGGCGGGCATCAAGCTCACCGAGGGCGCGAAGGTCATCTCCTTCACGGCGGTCGACCCGGCGGCCGACGCGGTGGTGTTCACGGTCGCGGGCTCGCGCGGCACGCTGGACGACTCGGTGCAGACGACCGCCAAGCTGACGCCGTTCGACCAGTACCCGCGCAAGGGCCGGGCCACGGGCGGTGTGCGCTGCCAGCGGTTCCTGAAGGGCGAGGACTGTCTGTCGCTGGCCTGGGCGGGCGCGGTTCCCGCGCGCGCGGCGCAGAAGAACGGCACCCCGGTGGACCTGCCGGAGCCGGACCCGCGCCGGGACGGTTCGGGCACGTCGCTGCCGAAGACGGTGGCGGTGGTCGCGGGACCGGTGCTCTAGGCGGGCGGATCTTCCAGGTCCGCCTCGTCGGGGCCTTGGACATAGCGCAGGACGCCCCACATGCCGTGTTCGTCGGCGTGTGGGGCGTCGTTCCGGCACCCCTTGAGCTCCTGGCCGAGGGCCTCGCCGTCGATGCCGGAGCCGATCAGCACGAGCTGGGTGAGACGGTCGCCGGCAGCGGCCCAGGGCTCCGGGTAGAAGCGCAGGAACCGGCCGACGGCGTGTACGGCGTACCGGTTGCGCGTGTCGTACGACCCGAAGTCCACATGGCCCTTGATCCGGTACAGCCCCTCTGGCCGGCTGTCCAGGAACCGCATGAGCCGGCGGGGTTCCAGGGGGACCTCCGAGGTGAAGGACAGGCTGTCGTAGCCGGTGTGCAGATGACCGGCGTGCTCGTCGTCCCCGGTGTGCTCGTGGAGGTCGTCGAAGGACAGCTGCCCGATCCGCTCCTCGCTCGGCCTGCAGTCGAAGAGGAACTCGGGGTCGATACGGCCGTAGGTGGCGGGGACGACGGCAGCCCGGTCGGTGAGCGAGCGGACGAGGGCCAGCACCCCGTCGGCGTCGTCCGCGCGGTCCAGCTTGTTGACGACGACGAGGTCGGCGAGCGCCAGGTGCCGGTCGATCTCGGGGTGCTTCGCGCGCGTGTCGTCGAACTCGGCGGCGTCCACGACCTCGACCAGGCCGCCGTAGACGACTCTCGGGTGCTCGCCGGCCAGCACCATCCGCACGAGTTCCTGTGGCTCGGCGAGCCCGCTGGCCTCGATGACGATCACGTCGATGCCGGTGCCCGGGTCGGCGAGCCGCTCCAGATAGCGGTCGAGTTCGCTTGCGTCGACGGCACAGCACAGGCAGCCGTTGCCGAGCGAGACGGTCGAGTCGCCGAGGGCTCCCGCGACGGCCATCGCGTCGATCTCGATGGCCCCGAAGTCGTTGACGATCGCCCCGATCCGGCTGCCTCCGCTGCGGTGCAGGAGGTGGTTGAGGAGTGTGGTCTTCCCGGAGCCGAGGAAACCGGCGAGCACGACGACCGGGATCTGCTGCGGGCTACGGCTGCTGTCCGGGCTGTTCGCCAGGCTGTTCCCCAACGGGCGACCTCTCTCGTGCGGACCGACTGCCGGTCCAGGATAGGAGGGGCGCCTGGGGCGGGTGCGTCAGCCGACGACCGGCACCGCGACCGGCGGCGTCGGCCCCACGTACCGCGCGACCGGCCGGATGATCTTCGAGTCGGCCGCCTGTTCCAGGATGTTGGCGCTCCAGCCCACCACCCGCGCCGCGGCGAACGTGGGAGTGAACATCTCGCGGGGCAGTCCGCAGAGTTCCATGACCACGCCGGCGTAGAACTCGACGTTGGTGTGGAGTTCGCGGCCGGGCTTGAGCTCGGCGAGGATCGCCTCGACGCGGCGTTCGACCTCCACCGCGAAGTCCACCCGCGGTCCGCCGAAGCTCTGGGCGATCTCCCGCAGCATCCGGGAACGGGGGTCCTCCGTGCGGTAGATGGCGTGTCCGAAGCCCATGATCCGGTCGCCGGCGAACACCCGCTCGCGGATCCAGGGGTCGATCCGGCCCGGCGTGCCGATGGCGTCCAGGGTGTCCAGGGCCCGGCTGGGCGCGCCTCCGTGCAGCGGTCCGGACAGCGCGCCCACGGCTCCGGTCAGGCAGGCGGCCACGTCGGCCCCGGTGGAGGCGATGACGCGGGCCGTGAAGGTTGATGCATTGAACCCGTGATCAATGGTTGAGATCAGGTATTGCTCGACCGCACGCGCCCGCCGCGGCTCGGGCTCCTCGCCCGTGAGCATGTACAGGTAGTTGGCCGCGTACGGGAGGTCCTCGCGCGGCTCGACCGGCTCGAGGCCCTGCCCGAGCCGGTACAGCGCGGTGAGCAGCGTGGGTACGGCCGCGCAGACGGCCAGGGTGTCGGCGCGGCGCCGGTCGGCGTCGATGTCGTACACCGGCCGGAGTCCGCGGGCCGAGCCGAGCAGGGACAGGGCCGTGCGCAGCCCGGACAGCGGGCCGGAGACGCGGCTCGCCGCGGCGATCCCGGGCAGCGCCGAGGCCACCTCCTCGGGCAGCCGCCGCAGCGCCGCCGCCTCGGCGGTGAAGGCGGCGCGGCGCTCCGCGTCCGGGAGCGTGCCGTGCACAAGGAGGTGCCAGACGTCCTCGAAGCCACGGGTCCGCGCGAGTTCGACGGCCGAGTACTGGCGGTAGTGGTAGAAGCCCTCGCGCCCCCGGACGTCACCGATCTCGGTCTCGGTGACGACGACGCCGGCGAGGCCGCGCGGTGCGTCGATGTACGGGGCCGCGGCCCTGTTGATCGCCATGATTCTCCTCCCTGGACTTGATCCGACTGTCCATGCTTGACGAGTTCCTTGTCAATATTGATTGCATCAACATAGATCGATCAACATATGCAGAGGCGGCTACGGTGACCCCCATGCGCGATCACGAACCCGCTCCCGGCCGTCCCGGGCGCAGGCTGACCACCAAGGAGACCGCCGAACTGCTCGGCGTGAAGCCGGAGACGGTGTACGCGTACGTCAGCCGCGGTCTGCTCAGCAGCAGGCGCGAGCCCGGCGGACGTGCCAGCACCTTCGAGGCGAAGGAGGTCGAGGCCCTCGCCCGGCGCCACCGCCGGGAGGCGGCGGGAACCCCCGGCTCCGCCGGGGACCTGTCCGTCCGGACCCGCCTCACGCTGATCGAGCAGGACCGGTACTACTTCCGGGGCGTGGACGCCGTAGAGCTGGCACTCCGTCACTCCTACGAGGAGGTCGCGGAGTGGCTGTGGACGGGCCGGCTCACCCCGGGCGTGACCTTCTCCGCGCCCGCCCCGACCGTCGAGGTGGCGCGCCGCGCGGTGAACGCGCTGTCCGAACACGCCTCCCCCACCGACCGGCTGCGCGTGGCGGCCGTCGCCGCGGCGGCCGAGGACCCGCTGCGCTTCGACCTGTCCGAAGACACCGTGCTGAACACCGCGCGGATCCTGATCCCCACGCTCGTCGACGCGCTGCCGCCGGTCCGGCGCGACCACAAGGACGACGGCCCGCTCGCCCACCGGCTCTGGGGCCGGCTCACCGGCCACCCCGCCGACGAGGCGTCCCTGCGCGTCCTGGACACCGCGCTCGCCCTGCTCGCCGACCACGATCTGGCCGCCTCCACGCTCGCGGTCCGGGTCGCCGCCTCGGCCCGCGCGCACGCCTACGCGGCCGTCTCGGCCGGGCTCGGCGTCCTGGAGGGCCCGCTGCACGGCGCCGCGAGCGGCAACGCCCACCGCATGCTGCTCGACGTGCTCGACCAGGGCACAGCGGTCCCGGTGATCGCCGACGAGTTGCGCGCGGGCCGCCGGGTCCCGGGGCTCGGCCACCGGCTGTACATCGGCGAGGACCCGCGGGCGAGCGTGCTGTTCGGCCTCCTGGAGCGGGTCCCGCGCGCGGAGTCCGCCCTGCTCGCCGCCCGGGACATCGTCGCCACCACCGCCCGGCGCACCCCGCTGCACGCCAACGTCGACCTGGCCCTGGCGGTGTTCACGGCGTCCAGCGGCATGCCCGCCACGGCCGGCGAGACCATCTTCGCCGTCGCGCGGACCGCGGGCTGGATCGCCCACGCCCTGGAGGAGTACGGCGAGCGCCCGCTGCGCATGCGCCCGGTGGGCCAGTACGTCGGTCCGCGCCCTCCGCAGCCGCTGCCCGAACCGCTCGGCCCCGAAACCCGCCCGGAGTAGGACACCACCACGGCCGGAAGTCGCCCCAGGGAGAGTCAGGTTAGGCTCGCCTCTGTGAGTAGGTGTGCGACCGTTTCCCGGAGCCTCGCCGAGCCCGTTTCCGGTACGGCGGCCACGGCGACGACGTGGCTGCTCCTGGAACAGCCTGGCCCGTGGGGTGCCAAGGCGCTCACTTCGAGCCACCTGGACTCTGCCGTCGGGCGGGCGCTGGAGGCGGCCGCCGAGGGAACCGGCGTACGCGTCGCGCTGATCCGGCGCCCCGGGCGCCATGCCGACCCCGGCACGCGCGCCGTCCGGCAGGTGTACGCCACCCACACCGTGCCGGGTCGCGTCTGGCTGCACAGCGCCACGACCCGCGATCCGCGCCGACTGCTCGGCCTCGACTTCGCCGCCCTCGGAGCGGGCGACCACCGTTCCTTCGGCGCCGCGCTCGGCGGAAGGCCGTACGGCGGCGAGCCGCTCGCGCTCGTGTGCACCAACGGCAAGCGCGACCGCTGCTGTGCTCTCCTGGGCCGTCCCCTCGCCGCCGAACTGTGCGCCTCGGGGGTGCGCGGCGTCTGGGAGGTCACCCACCTGGGTGGCCATCGCTTCTCGCCGACCGTGCTCGTCCTGCCGTACGGCTACGCCTACGGCCGCGCCGAGGCGCACACCATCAAGGAGGCGCTGCACGGCGCGCAGGAGGGGCGCGTGGTGGTCGAGGGGTGCCGCGGCTGCTCCGCCTGGGAACGGCCCGGTCAGGCGGCCGAGCTGGCCGTCCGGTCGGTGGCGGGCGAGTACCGGGCGGGGCTGCTGAGCGTCGTACGGACCGACGGTGCGGCCCCGCGCTGGGAGGTCACCGTCGGACACGCCGACGGCCGCCGCTGGCGGGTGACCGTGGCGCAGGGGGCGTCGCTGCCGCCGCGCCCGGAGAGCTGCGGCGCGGCGGTGCTCGGCACGCCGGCGCGCATGGACGTCGTCGCCGTGCGCGAGCTCAGGCCTACGGCGCCGGCGGGCTGAGCGACCGCCCTCCCACAGCGACCGCCTGTTTCAAGAACTGGTCAAGAGATCCCCACCACATCCCCTGGGGCGCGTCCGGTCACCCCACGTACCGTCATGGGCATGAGTCCCACTCCCCCCGCACGCCGTCTGCGCGTGGGTCTGCCGCGGCGGGTGTTCTCGCAGGTGCTGCTGATGCAGGTGGCGATCGCCGCGGGCGTCGCGGTGCTCGCGACCGGACTGTTCCTGGCACCGCTGAGCAGGCAGCTGGACCAGGAGGCGGAGCACCGCGCGCTGGCCATCGCGCAGACGACGGCCCAGGACCCGCAGATCGCGGAGGGCGTGCTGACCACCTCACCGACCGCGGACGGTCCGGTGCAGAAGGAGGCCGAGCGGATCCGACGGGCCACGCACGCGCAGTACATCGTGGTGATGGACCGGCGGGGCATGCGCTGGTCGCACACCACCCTCGCGGAGATCGGCGGGCATGTCTCCACCAACCCCAGGCCGGCTCTGGCCGGTCATGAGGTCATGGAGATCGACAACGGCACCCTGGGCCGCTCGGCCCGCGGCAAGGTGCCGCTGTACGACACCCACCACCGGATCATCGGGGCGGTCTCGGTCGGTATCGCCTACGACAGCGTGCGGGCGCGGCTGATCAGCGCGATCCCGGGCCTGTTCGCGTACGCCGGGGGTGCTCTCGCGGTGGGCGCGCTGGCCGCCTGGCTGATCTCCCGGCGGGTCCAGCGGCAGACCCGGGACCTGGCCTTCTCCGACATCTCGGCGCTGCTCGCGGAGCGCGAGGCGATGCTGCACGGCATCCGTGAGGGCGTGGTCGCCCTCGACCGCGGCGGCCGTGTCCGCCTGCTCAACGACGAGGCGCGGCGGCTGCTCGGCATCGGCGACGAGGCCGTCGGACGGACCCCGGACGAGGCGCTGGGCGCGGGCCGTACGACGGACGTCCTGGCCGGCCGGGTGACCGGCACCGATCTGCTCACCGTGCGTGGCCAGCGCGTGCTGGTCGCCAACCGTATGCCCACCGACGACGGCGGTGCCGTGGCCACCCTGCGCGACCGCACCGAACTGGAACAGCTGGGGCGCGAACTCGACTCCACGCGCGGGCTGATCGACGCCCTGCGCGCCCAGGACCACGAGCACGCCAACCGCATGCACACCATGCTCGGACTGCTGGAGCTGGAGATGTACGACGACGCCGTGGAGTTCGTCGGCGAGGTGGTCGGCGACCACCGGGCCACCGCCGAGCAGGTCACCGAGAAGATCCAGGATCCCCTGCTGGCGGCGCTGCTGGTCGGCAAGGCGACCGTGGCGGCCGAGCGGGGCGTCGCGCTGTGGGTGTCCGAGCACACCCGGCTGCCCGATCGGCTGATCGATCCGCGCGGTCTGGTCACGGTCGTGGGCAACCTGGTGGACAACGCCCTTGACGCGGTCGCCGGCACGCTGCACGCGCGCGTGGAGGTCGAGTTGCGCACCGAGGGCCGTACGGTCGTCCTCAGGGTGCGCGACACGGGCCCCGGGGTCCCGGCGGATCAGCGCGAGTTGATATTCACCGAGGGCTGGTCCACCAAGAAGCCGCCCGCGCACGGCAAACGGGGCCTCGGGCTCTCGCTGGTGCGCCGGCTCGCCCAACGACAGGGCGGAAGCGCGACGGCGGGCGAGGCGGCCGGTGGCGGCGCGGAGTTCACCGTGGTCCTGCCGGAGGCGCTGACCGAGCCGGAGCTGGAGCCCGCGGTGCCCGAGAAGTCCCTGGGGCCCGCCGCCGTCACCGAGGAGGAGGCCCGATGATCGAGGTCCTGGTCGTGGACGACGACACCCGCGTCGCCCGGGTCAACGCCGCGTACGTGGCGAAGGTGCCGGGATTCCACGTGGCCGGCGAGGCGCACAGCGCCGCCGAGGCGCTGCGGCAGGTGGAGACGCTGCCGCGGCTGGACCTGGTCCTCATGGACCACTACCTGTCCGACGACACCGGCCTCGCGGTCGTCCGCGAGATGCGCCGGCGCGGCCACCAGGCCGACGTGATCATGGTGACGGCGGCGCGGGACGTGTCGACCGTCCAGGCCGCGATGCGCCAGGGGGCGCTGCAGTACCTGGTGAAACCGTTCGCCTTCGCCGGTCTGCGCGCCAAACTGGAGGCATACTCCCAGTTGCGGCGCACACTGGACGGCGGCGGCGAGGCCGAACAGGCGGACGTGGACCGCATCTTCGGCGCGCTGTCCGCGAGGCCGGCGCCCGAACTGCCCAAGGGGCACTCCCCGACGACGGCAGAACTGGTGCGCCAGGCGCTGATGAACGCCGAGGGCCCGCTGTCCGCCCAGGAGATCGCCGAGCGGACCGGGGTGAGCCGGCAGACGGCCCAGCGGTATCTGAAGCTGCTGGAGCGCACCGGACGGGCGCGGCTGACCCTGAAGTACGGCGACGCGGGCCGCCCGGAACACCGTTACGTGTGGGCGACCCGCGGCTGAGCGGACGTCTGTACTTGGCCGCGTCTACTTGGCGGCGTTGACGAACTCGGTGGTGTACGTCTTGCTCAAGTCGACCTTTGCGTTCTTGATGTTCGGGTTGAACGACTTGAGGACCTTCTCAACCGTCTCCGGGCCGCCCTGGGGCATCACGCCGTCGTCGGTGAACATCGGCAGGGTGCTCTTGATGGCCTGGGCGTAGAGCGTCTTGTTGCCCTGGGAGTAGTCGGCGGGCATCTTGGCGGCGATCTCGTCGGCGCTGTGGGTGGACATCCACTTGAGCGTCTTGACGAATGCGTTGACCAACTTCTGGACGGTGTCCTTGTGTCCGTTCACCCAGTCCGTCTGCATGTACAGACTTGACGACGGGTACGGCCCGCCCAGCGCCTTCTGCGAGCCCTCGGGGGTGCGCATGTCGATGAGGACCTTGCCCGCCCTCTTGTCCAGGATCGTCGCGACGGTCGGGTCGGTGGTCATCCCGCCGTCGATCGCCCCCTTCTGGAGGGCCGCGATGAACGTGGGTCCGGCGCCTACGGCGACGGGGGTGAACTCGTTGACCTGCACGCCGTTCTTGACCGCGAGGTACTTGGTGAGGAAGTCGGTGGAGGAACCGAGCCCGGTCACGCCCAGCTTCCGGCCCTTGAAGTCCTTGGGCGACGTGAGGTCGCCGGCCGCCTTGTTCGAGACCACCTCGACCTCGCCGGGCGCGTGCGAGAACTGGACGACCGACTCCACCGACTTGCCCTTGGTCTGGAGGTCGAGGGTGTGGTCGTAGAAGCCGACCGCCCCCTGCACCTGGCCGGAGACGAGCGCGGTCTCGGCCTGGACACCGGCGGGTTCGCTGAGGAGTTGGACATTCAAACCCTCTGCCTGGAAGTAGCCGAGGCGCTGGGTGAGCATCGCGGGCAGATAGATGACCTTGTCCAGGCCGCCGACCATGATCTTGACGGTCTCGCCCTTGCCGCCGCCCCCATCGCTGCCGGTGTCGGCCGTGGAGCTGGCCGCGTCGTTGGCACAGGCGGTGAGCGAGGAGAGCGCCAGCAGGCCGGCTGCGGCCAGGGAGGCGTATCTGGCGGTGTTGCGCATGCGGTTCACGTCCTTGTGAGAGGGCGGTACGGGGAAGGCGTGGGGGACTGGTCCGGGGAGGGGCCCGGGGGCGGCCAGGAGGGCCATGGGTCCCCGGGGGGCGCCAGGCTGGGGCCGGAGATGGATCGGTGAAAGGAGCCGGTCAGCTGTCGGAACCGGAGGGCTTCCAGCGGAAGATGCGGCGCTCGGCGAAGGTCAGCAGCCCCTCGGCGGCGAGGGCGACGACGGCGAGGATGACCATCGCGGCGTAGACGCCGGCTGCGTTGAAGGTGTTCTGCGACTGCGCGACGAGCAGGCCGATGCCCTTGGTCGCGCCGATGTACTCGCCGACGATGGCCCCGATGAGGGCGAAGCCGAAGCTGACGTGGAGGCTGGTGAAGATCCAGGAGGTGGCCGACGGGATGACCACCTGGAGCGTGACACGGCGGTCGCCGGCGCCCAGGATGCGGGCGTTGGCCACCAGGTTGCGGTCCACCTCCCGGGCGCCCTGGAAGGCGTTGAAGAACACCGGGAAGAACACCAGCACGACGGCGGAGGCGACCTTGGAGGACGGCCCGAGCCCGAACCAGATCAGGAAGATCGGTGCCAGGACGATCCTGGGGATCGAGTTGAGCACCTTGATGTATGGACCAAGGACCTCGGCGAGCAAGCCGATCCGCCCAAGTGCAATACCGAGGAGCACACCGGCGACCACACCGATGACCCAGCCGAGCAGTGCCTCGTAGAGCGTGTACCAGATCTGTTCGCCCAGCGAGCCGAGCGCGGTTCCGTGGGTCACCCAGGTCCAGATCTGGTCCCAGATCTTCGACGGCATCGAGAAGTTGAACGGATCGATGACCTTCGCCCGGGACAGTCCCTCCCACAGGCCGAGGACGGCCACCAGCAGCAGCAAGCGCACAACGGCGACGAGAGCCTTGCGACGGCGGGCGGCCTGGGCGCGGGTCTGTGCGCGGTTCGTCTTGTCGGCGGGCTCGGTCGTGGCCGGCGCGACCTGGGCCTCGGGCATGACCTCAGGCGACATGGGCGGCACCCCTCTCACGGGTGATGCGGACCTCTTCGCCGAGGGACTCCCAGATCTCGCGGTAGATCTCGATGAACCGCGGCTCCAGGCGCACCGACTCCACCTTGCGCGGCCGGGGAAGGTCGATCTCGAAGACCTGCTTCACGGTCGCGGGTCCGGCGGTCATCACGACGACCTTGTCGGCGAGCGCGATGGATTCCTCCAGATCGTGGGTGACGAAGACGACGGAGGCGCCCGTGCCCTCCCACAGCTCCAGCAGCTCGTCCGACATCAGGGCCCGGGTCTGCACGTCCAGCGCCGAGAAGGGCTCGTCCATCAGCAGGATCTCGGGGTCGTTGACGAACGTGGCGGCGAGCGCCACGCGCTTGCGCTGACCGCCGGAGAGCTGGTGCGGGTAACGGTCCTCGAAGGCGGCGAGGCCGACGCGGGCCAGCCACTCCCGGGCCTTCTCCTTGGCCTCGGCCTTAGGTACGCCCCGGAAGCGGGGGCCGGCCATGACGTTGGACAGGACCGTGCGCCAGGGGAAGGTGGCGTCCTGCTGGAAGACGAAGCCGACCTTGTCGCCGACGCCGTCGACGGCCTCGCCGGCCACCAGCACCTCGCCCTCGCTGGGCTCCTCCAGGCCGCTGACCAGCGTCAGCGTGGTGGACTTGCCGCAGCCGGTCGGGCCGACGACGGCCACGAACTCACCGCGCTCGACGGTGAGGTCCAGACCGCGCACGGCTGTGTGCAGTCCCCCTGACGGGGTTCTGAAGGTCTTGCTCGCGCCCCGCAGCTCGATGGCGGGGCTGGTGTGTGCGCTCATGGCCCGGGACGGTAGGTGTGGCCCCGGCCACAGCAGGAGTCTTGTGAGCGCAAGCCGTTCTTTTGCTCGCAAGAGCCTGTTGTGCTCTTTTTGCTCGCGCTACAACTGCGGAGCCGAAACACGGGCTTAACGCTCGTCGGCCTTGAAGGAGAGGCCTGATGATTGACGTCCTGGTCGTGGACGACGACTTCCGCGTCGCTGAGATAAACGCCAAGTACGTGGGGAAGGTTCCCGGCTTCCGGGTGACCGCCCGCGCGCACAGCGCTGCCCAGGCCCTGGCCGCCGTAGAACGCGGCACCATCGACCTGGTCCTGCTCGACCACTATCTGCCGGACCAGACGGGTCTCGATCTCGTGCACCTCATGCGGGAGCAGGGCCACGGCACGGACGTCATCATGATCACCGCAGCCAGCGATGTGGCGACCGTGCAGCAGGCGATGCGCCTGGGCGCCCTGCACTACCTGGTCAAACCCTTTACCTTCGCCGCCCTGCGCACCCGCCTGGACTCCTATGCGGCGCTGCGTCGCACCGTGGAGCGGGTGGGCGGCCGCGGCCTGACCGGACAGGAGCAGGTCGACCGGATCTTCGGGGCGCTGCGGACGTCTCCCGCCCCCTCCGCGCCCGGCGTGCCGAGTGGCCACTCGGAGCCCACGACCGACCTGATCTGCGGCGTCCTGCACCGCGCCGACCAGCCGCTGTCCGCCCACGAGGTGGCCGCAAGGACCGGCCTGAGCCGCTCCACCGCCCAGCGCTATCTCCGTCACCTGGAACAGGCCGGCCGGCTCCGGCTCTCCCTGAAGTACGGCGACACCGGCCGGCCGGAGCACCGGTACGCCTGGGTGGCGCCGTAGCGATCCGTGCGCGGAGCCGGTGACCGGCTACACGGCGCCGGCGCCGGTCAGCGACCGGACCTCCGTCTCGGCGTACTTGGCCTCGTCCGCGACCTCCGCGGAGGTGACCGTGCCGAGCCAGCCGGCGAGGAAGCCGAGCGGGATGGAGACGATGCCCGGGTTCTGCAGCGGGAAGTACTGGAAGTCGACGCCCGGGAACAGCGAGGTGGGGCTGCCGGACACCACCGGGGAGAGCAGCACCAGTCCGAGCGCCGGGATCAGCCCGCCGTACACGGCCCAGACCGCGCCGCGGGTGGTGAAGCCGCGCCAGAACAGCGAGTACAGCAGCACCGGGAGGTTCGCCGAAGCGGCGACGGCGAAGGCGAGGCCGACGAGGAAGGCGACATTGAGGTCACGGGCCAGCAGACCGAGTGCGATCGCCACGACACCGATGCCGACCGCCGCCCAGCGCGCCACCGCCACTTCGCTGCGCGCCTTGCCTCGCGAGCGCCGCAGCGACGCGTACAGGTCGTGCGCCACCGACGCCGACGAGGCGAGGGTGATGCCGGCGACCACGGCGAGGATCGTCGCGAAGGCGACGGCGGCGACGACCGCGAACAGGACCGTGCCACCGGTGGAGCCCGCGCCACCGCCCAGGTCGAGGGCGAGCAGCGGCACCGCGGTGTTCCCGGCCGCGTTCGAGCCGCGCACCGCATCCGTGCCCACCACAGCGGCCGCCCCGAAGCCGAGGACGATCGTCATCAGATAGAAGCCGCCGATCAGCCCGATGGACCACACCGCGGAACGGCGGGCGGCACGCGCGGTGGCCACGGTGTAGAAGCGGGACAGGATGTGCGGCAGTCCGCCTGTGCCCAGCACGAGGGCGAGTCCCAGGCTGATGAAGTCGAGGCGAGCGGTCCAGGTCCCGCCGTACTTCAGACCCGGTGCCAGGAACGCCCTTCCATGACCGCTGCGGTCCGCGGCCGTGAGCAGCAGGCGGTCGACATCGCCGTGGAAGCGGAGCAGAACGAGGACGCTCAGCGCGATGGTGCCGCTCAGCAGCAGCACCGCCTTGACGATCTGGATCCAGGTGGTGGCCCGCATCCCTCCCAACGACACATAGATCACCATGAGCGCGCCGACCCCGATGACCGCCCAGGCCTGCTCGGCCCCGCTCGCCCGCCCCAGCAGCAGCGCCACCAGACTGCCCGCGCCGACCATTTGCGCCACCAGATACAGAACGGACACCGTGACCGAGGAAGTTCCCGCGGCGATCCGCACCGGCCGCTCGCTCATCCGAGCGGCCACCACGTCGGCCAGGGTGAACCGCCCGCAGTTGCGCACCAGTTCGGCCACCAGGAACAGCACGACCAACCAGGCCACCAGGAAGCCCACGACGTACAGCATCCCGTCGTACCCGTACAGCGCGATGAGCCCGGTGACCCCGAGGAAGGAGGCGGCCGACACATAGTCACCCGCGATGGCAAAACCATTCTCCATGGGAGAGAACAGCCGCCCTCCGGCATAGAACTCCTCCGCCGAACCACGCCGCCGACGGCTCACCCACGTCGTGATCCCGAGAGTGACGGCCACGAAAACGCTGAACAGCAGCAGCGCCAGCGTCTGATGCTCACCGGTCACGAGGCACCTCCCGCACTTCGCGGGTCAGTTCCTGGGTGTCCCAGCGCAGCTCCAGCGCCGCCCGGTCCCGACGGAGCCGCGCGTGCCGTGCGTAGGCCCAGGTGAGCAGGAACGTGGTGAGGAACTGTCCGAGCCCGGCCAGCATGGCCACGTTCACCGCGCCCGCCACGGGGCGGGCCATCAGCCCCGGCGCGGTCGTGGCGGTGACCACATAGCCCACGTACCAGGCGAGGAAGGCGGCGACTCCCGGCACGACGAACCGCCGGTACCTGGTGCGCACCTCCTGGAAGTCAGCGCTGCGCTGCACCTCGACGTACACATCACGTGCGCGCACCGCCGCTCCGCTCCGCTCCCCGCGTGCGGGTGGCACCGCCGGCGCCGGCACGCCGGTACCGTCCAGTTCGCCCCAGCCGGAGGCCAGTGTGTCGTACCAAGGGTCTTCGTACGCCTCGTCGCGGGAGGGCGCGCCGTGGTCTTGCCGGTTCTCGGCCGAACTCTCGGGACCGTCCCCGGCTCCATGGGCACGACCGTTGCTTGACTGCATGCCCAAGGATGGACAGATCGGGAAGATCCCTGACTCTTCTTCCTCGGGCTCTTCACCCCATCAGGTGATTCACTGTGCGGGCGGTCTCACCAGCCCCTTGCTGTAGGCGTAACGCACCGCCTGCGCCCGGTCCTTGAGGCCCGTCTTGGCGAAGAGATTGTTGATGTGTGTCTTCACAGTCGCGGTCGACACATGCAGCTTGCGGGCGATCTCCTGATTGCTGAGCCCTTCGGCGATCAGCAGCAGTACCTCTGTCTCCCGCGCGGTCAGTCCGTCGGGCGGCGCCTGGACGGTCGCCGGCGGGCTGGGCTCGGGCTGCGACAGCCGCTCCAGCAACCGGCGCTGGACACTCGGCGACAGACCCGCGTCCCCCGAGAGCACGCTCTCCACTGCACGCACGATCTCGTCACCGCCCGCGTCCTTGGTCAGATAACCCCGGGCGCCGGCGCGCAGTGCCGGGAACAGCGACTCGTCGTCCGCGTACGTGGTGAGCACCACGACCTCGGTCCCGGGGTACTGCGCCCGGATCCGCCGGGTGGCCTCGACACCGTCGCAGCGGGGCATCCTGAGATCCATCAGGACGACGTCCGGGGCCAGTTCCCCGACCAGCCGCACCGCCTCCTCGCCGTCTCCCGCGGCACCCACGACCTCCACCCCGGGCAGCAGCCCGAGCAGCATCACGATGCCCTCCCGGACCACGGTCTGGTCGTCGGCGACCACGACCCGTGCGGGACTCTTCTCCCCCTCCGTCTCCGTCATACAGGCACCTTCAGCGTCACCACGAACCCCTCCTCCTGCGGCCGCGCGTCCAGTGAGCCGCCCAGCAGCTCGGCCCGCTCGCGCATCCCCAGCAGACCGTACCCGGCTCCGGACCCCGTGAGTTCGCCCGGCCGCCCGCCCGTGTCCCGTACGTCCAGCCTCACTTCGTGCTCGCTGTAGTCGAGTCGCAGGTGCACCTTGGCGCCCTGTGCGTGCTTGCGGACGTTCGTCAGCGCCTCCTGGGCGACCCTGCGCACGGCCTGGGAGGCCTCGGCCGGCAGGGGTCTGCGCTCACCCGTCACGGTGACCTCGGCGCCATCGGCCCCGCTGACGAGTTCGCTCAGGAAGTCCTCCAGCGGGGTCAGCTCGCCCCGCAGCGCGGACAGGGCCTGCCGGGTCTCGGCGAGTCCGTCGCGGGCCATGCCCCGGGCAGCCACCACCCGCTCCAGGATGCGTTCTCGGTCCGCTCCCTTCTCGATCAGCAGCCGGGCCGCCTCCAGGTGCACCAGTTGCGCCGAGAGGCTGTGGGCCAGCACATCGTGGATCTCCCGTGCGATGCGGGCTCGCTCGGCCAGCGCCGCGGACTCCGCCTCGGCCGCCCGGGCTGCGCGCTCCTGGGCCAGCAGTTGCTGCGCATGGCCGCGGGCTTCGGCGTCCAGCCGAAGGACGTATCCAGCGAGGGCCATGCCCGCGACCGAGGCGGCCGTGGTCAGCCAGACGTCGTTGTTGAAAGCGGAATATGCTGCCAGGCCCACCGAGGTCACCGGCGCCGCGGCCGCGAGCGGCAGGCGCTCCAGGGCGCCGATCCCACAGCCGCACCAGATCACGAGGGCCGGCCCCCTGAATCCCGTGGCCTCGGCCTCGACCGCGATGCCCATGAGGGCGCCCATCAGCGTCAGGGAGGGCACCAACCGGTGCTGGTAGGTGGTCCGGAAGAAAGCCCAGGCCAGGAGGGCGGCGACAAGGACCCCGGCCATCGCACCGAGAGCGCCCCAGAGACCGACGTGCCTCTGGTTGTACGCGCCCCACAGGAGCATGCCGATCACCAGGCATCTGACGGACCAGGCGATCAGACGCCGGGGCCGGGTGGTTCCCTCGCGGCCGAGGGCCTCTCGTGACGGCCAGCGCGTCCAGGCGTTTTCCTTCACGCGCGCTCCCTCCATACCGACCGCGTGCCGTCACCGTACGCCGGGGCAGGGTGGTCCGTGGTGCCGAGGGCCTGCGCCCGCCAGACGAGGATTCCGCCGCGGACCAGTAGGGTGACGGCGAGAGCGCACATCAGGGCGGAACTGTTCTGGTGCAGGCCGAGTACGGCGCCGATGGCGTAGATACCGATGCGCATAGCTATGCCCACGATCCATACCGCGACGCTGGCCTTGGTGCTCTTGGTCCACACGACGCCGTCCGGTTCCCTCCAGACGCGGGTCGTCCAGGCCCAGCCGGCACCGGTGGCCACACCGATGATCAGCTCCACCGCGAGCAGCGCGGCGGATTCCGCATGATGGTGGGCGTCGAGAATGCCGGGCTCGCGCAGCGCGACGGCGGCAAGGACCACAGGGATCAGCCACCAGCGCCGGTCGGTGTTGATCGCGCGGGCGCGAAACTGCCGCACGATCACTATGGCGGCGACCGCCACGATCACCAGCGCGTTGACGAGCCCGGACATCAAAGCCTCCGTGAGCGAGAAGGTGGTGCCGGGAGCGGGTGCTGCCGGCACCTACGAAGCTACGGAAAAGCGCAGGTCGGGAGATCGGAGCGGGGGTGGATCACGGGTGGAAACCTGGAGCGGCTCGTCTCCACCCACGGGTGCAGATCCCGCGGGAGCGCATACCGGGCCGGTGCAAAGGCCGGGAGTGCCGGCGCCGGGGTGAGCGGGGAATCCGGCACCACCTCCGACGCCGGTTGACCGCCAGAAGAGCCGGGACCTCCCACTGCTCACGACGACTCGGACGGGAACGAGGGGGCTGACACAAGCGCCGCCGAACGCCCTCGAGCCCCAGACCGCGCCACAGCCGACGCCGCCGGTGCGATGCCGGGTGCGCGGCCGGCGTCCAGCGGCCGGTCGTCGCGGTCCAAGACACCGTCTGCCGTGTCCAGGCCATGGCTCACCGGCCACCGCACCCGACCGTCGAAGGAAGACCACGCGACCACCGGCGAAAGCCCCAGCCGCGGAGGCAGACCACCGTTCCCCTCCCCCGCCGGCCGATCCCTGCCGCCCCGGCCGACCAGGTCAGCCCGCCTGGGGCAAGCCCCGTCGGCCGAGGCCCGGTGCAGCGGCTACGCGTCGATGCGCGACCGGTCCAGTGTCGCCGCCGAGCCGGAGATGAACTCCTTGCGCGGCGCCACGTCGTTGCCCATCAGCAGATCGAAGACCTGCTCGGCGGCCTCCAGGTCGGACAGGTTGATCCTGCGCAGCGTGCGGTGACGCGGGTCCATCGTGGTCTCGGCCAGCTGGTCGGCGTCCATCTCACCCAGACCCTTGTAGCGCTGGATCGAGTCCTTGTACCGGATGCCCTTGCTCTGGAACTCCATGAGCTTGTCACGCAGCTCACGGTCGGAGTACGTGTAGACGTACTTGTCCTGGTCCTTCTTCGGCTGGACGATCTCGATGCGGTGCAGCGGCGGCACCGCGGCGAAGACCCGGCCGGCCTCGACCATCGGCCGCATGTAGCGCTGGAACAGCGTGAGCAGCAGGCAGCGGATGTGGGAACCGTCCACATCGGCGTCGGTCATCATGATGATCTTGCCGTAGCGGGCCTGGTCGATGTCGAAGGTCCGGCCCGAGCCCGCCCCTATGACCTGGATGATCGCGCCGCACTCGGCATTCTTGAGCATGTCGGTCACCGACGACCGCTGCACGTTGAGGATCTTGCCGCGGATCGGCAGCAGGGCCTGGAACTCGGAGTTCCGCGCCAGCTTGGCCGTACCGAGCGCAGAGTCGCCCTCGACGATGAACAGCTCGCTGCGGTCGACGTCGTCGCTGCGGCAGTCGGCGAGCTTCGCCGGCAGGGACGAGGACTCCAGGGCGGTCTTCCGGCGCTGGGCGTCCTTGTGCTGGCGGGCCGCGACACGCGTACGGGCGGCGGCCACCACCTTCTCCATGACGACCCGGGCCTGCGCGGCGGCGTCCCGCTTCGTGCTGGTCAGGAACGCCTTCAGCTCCTTGGTGACCACGTTGTTCACGATGCGGCGGGCCGCCGAGGTACCCAGGACCTCCTTGGTCTGACCCTCGAACTGCGGCTCGGCCAGGCGCACGGTCACGACGGCGGTCAGGCCCTCCAGGGCGTCGTCCTTGACGATGTTGTCCTCGGCCACCCGCAGCAGCTTCTTGGCGCGCAGCACGTCGTTGAACACGCCCGTCACGGACTGCTCGAAGCCGGAGACGTGGGTGCCGCCCTTGGGGGTGGCGATGATGTTGACGAAGGACCGGATGGTGGTGTCGTACCCGGTGCCCCAGCGCATCGCGATGTCCACACCCAGTTCACGAGTGACCTCGGTGGGGGTCATCTGGCCGTGCTCGTCGAGGACGGGGACGGTCTCCTTGAAGGTGCCCTTGCCCGAGAAGCGGATGACATCGCAGACCGGCTTGTCGCCCGCCAGGTACTCGCAGAACTCGCTGATGCCGCCGTCGAAGCGGAAGGATTCCTCGCCCTTGCTGCCGCCCTCTCCCAGGCCGAACTCGTCGCGCACGATGATCGTCAGACCCGGCACCAGGAAGGCGGTCTGCCGGGCGCGCTGGTGCAGGTTCTCCAGGGAGAGCTTGGCGTCCTTGAGGAAGATCTGGCGGTCGGCCCAGTACCGCACGCGCGTGCCGGTGCGGGTCTTGGGGATCTTCTTGGTCTTGCGCAGGCCGCTCTTGGCCTCGAACTTCGCGTCGGCGCCGTCTGCCGCGAAGGCGCCGGGCACGCCGCGCCGGAAGCTGATGGCGTGCGTGTGGCCGCCGCGGTCCACCTCGACGTCGAGGCGGGCGGAGAGGGCGTTCACCACGGAGGCACCGACGCCGTGCAGACCGCCGGAGGCGGCGTACGAGCCGCCGCCGAACTTGCCGCCCGCGTGCAGCTTGGTCATGACGACCTCGACGCCGGACAGGCCGGTCCTGGGCTCGACGTCCACAGGGATGCCACGACCGTTGTCGCGCACCTCCACGGAACCGTCGTCGTGGAGGATCACCTCGATGCGGTCGCAGACACCCGCGAGGGCCTCGTCCACGGAGTTGTCGATGATCTCCCACAGGCAGTGCATCAGACCACGACTGTCGGTCGAGCCGATGTACATACCCGGGCGCTTGCGCACGGCCTCGAGGCCCTCGAGGACGAGCAGGTGCCGCGCGGTGTAGTTGGAACCGTCCCGGTCTGCTCCTGCCAGCAGCGCTGTGGACGGCACGGACGTATCGGCGGTCACGCGGTTCGCTCCTCGCTGAATTTCAGTTTGCCCCCTACTGGGTAAGGGGACGGCTTCGGTCGCCGCTCAGAGGGTACCGAGGCCTGGTAGAGCCGGTGTAACGCCACCCTCGTCGAGAACTCAGACTAGTCCAGACTCGTATGCATGTTCGATCCCTCGATGGAGTGAAGTACATATCACGTTCCCTTGGAGGCATGAACCATTTAGGCTCCGGGCACGTCCTCATGAACAACAGGCAACCCCGCCTGGAGGACCGAGACACAACACTGCGCGAAACCGTAAGCACCACAAGAGACGCACTACGGCACATTCGCCGCCAACCGGCAGCAGACAGCCGCCCCGGAAGATTTTTTCGAGGAATAGCCACGAGCGGGAACGTTTTCGGGCTGGTTGGATGTTGACCCTGGTACGACAGCTCGTCGAGCTAGAGAAGAGGCGACGTGACTACTGTTCTGACCCCCGCGAGCCCGTTGACGGCCGCCGATCGCTGCGACCGCTGCGGCGCCCAGGCATACCTGCGCGTCGTCCTGCTCAGCGGCGGAGAACTGCTCTTCTGCGCCCACCACGGTCGCAAGTTCGAGCCGGAACTCAAGAAGATCGCCGCTGAGATACAGGACGAGACGGAGCGGCTGACCTCCGTTCCGAACACCGCTTCCGAAGAAGAGCGCTGAATCTCGCACACACGACGAGCCAGCCCCGGCACAGGCCGGTGAACGGGCGGCCGCTCCCCTCCGGGAGCGGCCGCCCGTGCTCATGTCCCTGTGCGGGCGCCTCAGGAGCCTCCGTGGGGCCTCCTACGGTTCCCCGAGGCCGCTCCCATGGCTTTCATGACGTCGGATGCGCGCGTGTACACGCCAGGCCTGCCCGGCCTGCCGCAGCCGCTGCCCCATGACACGAGCCCGATCAGCCGCCCTCCCGCCACCAGTGGGCCACCACTGTCGCCCTGGCAGGCGTCCGGGCCCCCGGCAACATCTCCGGCGCAGAGCATGCTGCCGGCCCGGTACGCACCGTCGGGACCGCCCGGATAGGCGCGGGCGCAGAGGTCGTCGGGCAGCACGCCTACGCGTGCGGCGTACAGCCTGTGCGCATAGGTGCCTTCGCCGGTCGTGTCCCCCCATCCGGACACGGTGGCCTGCGTGCCCGGGGCGTAGGCCGGATCACCTGCACCCGCCATGCCGATGACCGCGCGCTGTGGCAGCGGCTCGGCGAGGGTGAGCACGGCGAAGTCACCGGCATGGGTCCCGGTGTCGTACCCCGGATTGACCCAGGCATCACGTACGGCGATCTCCTGCCCCTCGTCCGACAGCAGATCGGTGCGGCCCGTGATCACCCGCAGGTCGCGCACGCGGTTCGGGGGCGCCCCGAGGACCTCCTCCGCCAGGCAGTGGGCCGCGGTGAGCACCGCCGTCCGGGCGACGGCCACACCGCCGCAGAACTGGCCCGCCCGCGTACCTCCGAACCGGTCACGGCTGGACAGCGCGACCGTCCACGGGGCCTGGGACACGTCTATCGGAAAGCCCCCGACCACCACGCTGTCGGCGGCCACGGGAGGCGCGCCCACCAGAGGTGTGGCGGTCATGACGGCCGCAAGGGCCAGCGGCCGGATCAGCGCCCGCGCAACGGAACAGCGCATACGCACTCCTCACTCTCAGTGGTGTCAGAATACCCAGAGTGATCCACCGCGCGGTCGCGCGCAGCACGAAGGCCCGGCTCCCGCGAGCGGAGCCGGGCCTTCGCCGTCGTACGACCTGACCTAGTCGAGGTAGTCGCGCAGCACCTGGGAACGCGAGGGGTGGCGCAGCTTCGACATGGTCTTGGACTCGATCTGGCGGATGCGCTCACGCGTCACGCCGTACACCTTGCCGATCTCGTCGAGGGTCTTCGGCTGACCGTCGGTGAGACCGAACCGCATCGAGACGACGCCGGCCTCGCGCTCGGACAGGGTGTCCAGAACGGAGTGCAGCTGCTCCTGCAGGAGCGTGAAGCTGACGGCGTCGGCGGGGACCACGGCCTCGGAGTCCTCGATGAGGTCACCGAACTCGCTGTCGCCGTCCTCGCCCAGGGGGGTGTGCAGCGAGATGGGCTCGCGGCCGTACTTCTGGACCTCGATGACCTTCTCCGGGGTCATGTCGAGCTCCTTGGCCAGCTCCTCCGGGGTGGGCTCGCGGCCCAGATCCTGGAGCATCTGGCGCTGCACGCGCGCGAGCTTGTTGATGACCTCGACCATGTGCACCGGGATACGGATGGTGCGCGCCTGGTCGGCCATGGCGCGGGTGATGGCCTGGCGGATCCACCAGGTGGCGTAGGTGGAGAACTTGTAGCCCTTGGTGTAGTCGAACTTCTCGACCGCGCGGATCAGACCGAGGTTGCCCTCCTGGATGAGATCCAGGAAGAGCATGCCGCGGCCGGTGTAGCGCTTGGCCAGGGAGACCACCAGACGGAGGTTGGCCTCCAGGAGGTGGTTCTTGGCGCGGCGGCCGTCCTCGGCGATGATCTCCAGCTCGCGCTTGAGCTTCGGCGCCAGCTTGTCGGCGTTGGCCAGCTTGTCCTCGGCGAACAGACCCGCCTCGATGCGCTTGGCCAGCTCGACCTCCTGCTCGGCGTTGAGCAGGGGGACCTTGCCGATCTGCTTCAGGTAGTCCTTGACCGGGTCGGCGGTCGCGCCGGCCGCGGCGACCTGCTGCGCGGGCGCGTCGTCCTCGTCCTCGTCGGACAGGACGAAGCCCGCGTTCTCGGCGACCTCGGGCTCGTCGGCGACCTTGGTGTCCTCGAGAACCTCGTCCTCGAGAAGTTCGACGTCGTCCTTCTTGGCCGTGGTCTTCTTGGCCGCCGTCTTCTTGGCGACGGTCTTCTTGGCGGCCGCCTTCTTGGCCACGGTCTTCTTGGCCGCGGCCTTCTTGGCGGGTGCGGCTTCCTCGGCGGAATCGGCTGCGGCAGGAGCGACGGGCGCCGCGGGGGCGGCCGTTGTGGCGGTGGCCTGCCTCGTCGTCGTCACCGTCTTCGCCGCGACCGTCTTGGTGGCGGTGCGCTTCGCCGGGCTCTTCGCTGCGACGCTCTTGCGGGTGCGCTTGGGCTCTGCGGCACTGACCATCAGCGTCACACCCTCTTCCTCAAGAATCTGGTTGAGGCTGCGCAGTACGTTCTTCCACTGAGTGGCCGGAATCTGGTCAGCTTCGAAGGCCCGACGCACATCGTCGCCGGCGATCTGCCCCTCAGCCTTTCCCCGCTCAATGAGCGCCATGACAGAGACGGACTCGGCGATCTCCGGCGGGAGCGTACGGGATGTGCTGGCCGACACGAACAACCTCTCGGAACGTTGGAAAACGGCTTCCGGCACCGTCCACTGCGGACAGGAGCCGACCACCGGCCTGGGGATGGGCCGACGGCGCGGGCGGGGCCGGGGAAGATGCACAGCGCCTGTGTTGGCGTCCGTATTCCCTCCGCGGCTGTCACCTCTTAGGTCATCGCGCTGTTCCCACGAGCGTTACGCCCAATCTGCGTGGCCCGAGTCACACCCCGTAAGCGGTCAAAAGCAGTCAGACATGGGCAGACGAGATCACCATTGCCGTCCTGCCAGGTCGCGCACATGCCCCCGGCGGCCCGCCGCACCGCTGGACCCCGCCGGACCGCACAGGGTCCGGCGGGGTCCAGCGGCGGCCGGCAAGGAGCCCGGCGCCGCCACGAGCACGCCGCACACCGACGACCGCGGGGGTCAGTGCTCGCGCGGGGCGGGTACCACGCGCTCGACCTCGGGATGGACCGTGAGCAGTTGACGCATGGCCGCCTCGGCGGCCGCGCCGTCGCCGGTGCCGAGCGCGTCGACGATTCGCGCGTGCTGCGCGAGCGACGTCTCGTTCGGCCGTTCACACCCCGTGACTGGGCCGCCGGAGACCTGGAGGGCCGCCGAGACGATCCCGGAGAGGTGCTCCAGCATGCGGTTGCCGGCGATCTGGATGAGCAGCCCGTGGAACTCGTTGTCGGCGCGCGAGTACGTCAGCGCGTCGCCCTGCGCCATGGCATGGCTCATGATCTCGACCATGTCACAGAGGCGCTGCTGCACGTCCTCCCGCCCGTGCCCGGCGGCGAGGCGGGCGGCGAGCGGCTCGATCGTCCACCGCAGCTCGCTCAGCTCGCGGCGCTGGTCGTCGCGCTGGGGCCCGAAGGCCCGCCACTCGATGATGTCCGGGTCGAGCAGGTTCCAGTCGCTGACCGGACGCACGCGCGTGCCGACGTTCGGGCGGGCACTGACCAGGCCCTTGGCCTCGAGGACACGGAGGGACTCGCGGACGACGGTGCGGGAGACCTCGAAGCGCTGGCCGATCTCCTCGGGCACCAGCGGTCGGTCCGCGCCCAGGTCGCCCGAGACGATCATCTGTCCCAGCTGCTGAACGAGTTGGCCGTGCAGTCCACGTCCGCGGCTGCCCGCGGCACGTCGGCCTACGCGGCCCAGATCAGGGTCCGCGCCCTCCCAGGAGGGCGCTGCGACGCGGTCGGCCACCTGCGGCTCTGCGTAGGGGTAGCGGTCGAGTTCGCCCGGGCCGGCCAGACCGGAGTCGGTGGAGCGGGCGGCGGTCATCATGGTGTGCGCAAGGGTACTCACGGATCCTTTGTCGGCGCCGTCTCCAACTCCCTTGAGGTCTTTGGTGAAAAGCACACGAAAGGGTGATCGCTCACCCCGTCGCAATTGACGCCTTATCGGAAAGAAATGGGCTTGCCGTGCGGAGTTGTGCACACGGCGGGACCGGAAGTGGACGCAACATGTCACCGGAACCGGGTGCGCAGCGTCGTGAACAGATACGCGCACAGCAGCACCGACAGCGACAACGCCAGTGCGCTGCCCATGGGTTGGGCGAGCACCCGGGCCATCCCGAGCAGGTAGCGCTCGCCACCGAAGGGCCACTGCGGCAGGAGAACCTCCCGCATCCGCACCGGGAACCCGGCGGCCATGCGCAGGGCGGGCCTCTGCATCGCCTGGTGCACGACGGGGACGACGACAACGGGTACGGCGAGTACGGTGGCCAGGCCGCCCGTGGTGGACCGGAACACACCGGCCGCCAGTACACCGGCCCAGGCACAGGCGACGACCAGACAGAACCAACTCGCGCCCAGCGAGAGCCAGTCCGCGGGAACTTGTGTCAGCTCTCGCCCGTAGACGATGTAGAGCGCTTCGGCGTCGCAGCCCACGGTGAGGAAGGCGAGGATGGCGGCGGTGGCTCCGGAGACGAGCAGTTTCGCGATGAGCAGTCCCAGCCGGCGGGGCACGGTGCCGCGGTCCGCCGCGAGGGCGGGGTGGCGGAACTCGTCCCCGAAGGCCAGCGCACCGAGCAACCCCGCCGCGAACGCCGCGGGCGGCAGCGGCAGCTCCCGCGGCCATGCGGCGAACAGCCGCGCCTGTGGGGTGTGCCCGATCCTGGCCAGCAGTACGGCGATGAGCGCGGAGACGGCCAGTACGGCACCGCAGGTGACGAAGCCGACGCCGATGCCGGTGGCACGCCGGATCTCGTAGCTAAGAGGACGCAGGGGGCTGGGGGCGGGGCGGACGGAGATGGGGGGTGGGAGGGGGAAAAGGGCATCGGGAACGCCGTCGAGGTGGGCGGCACGGGTGGTCTGCGGCTGACGAGTGCCGGGCTTCCTGGCGCCGGGGAGGCGGGTACGCAGGGCGGCGATGCTCGCTGCCACAGCGCTTGGGCCGCCGGACTGCGGTTCCTGGGCCGTGGAGGCAGCGTCGCGCCCGGCTTCCGTGGCAGCCGCCGCGTCGGCGGTCCGACCGCCGACGGCTCCCGCGAGCACCCCTGCGGGCAGCGCTCCGGCACTTCCGTCGAGCGTGTCGTCATCAGAGGGACCGACATCGCCGTATGCCGTCCCGCCGGTTCCCGGAGCCGCGTCGTCCAGCGACGCGCCCTCGGCCGGTTCGCGCTGGGGGGACTCCAGGTACTCCGCCCCCGGCCGGGCACTGGGCGTCTCGCCGAGCGACGGCTGCCCACCGCCGGCGGCCTGTGCCAGCTTGCCCTCCGGCAGTTCCTCGTCCAAGGAGGCGCTGGACACAGCCCGCTGCGGCACCGGCGTGTGCGCTGGGGCGTTCTCCCGCTCCCCCACCGAGAATCCGAACGGCAGGGCCGCCCGTTCTCTCCCCGAGAAACCCGAGGCCGCGGCGCCAGGCGCACCCGACAAGAGGCCGGACGCCACGGGGGCCTGCCCCGACACGGACGCGTCCACCACCGACGCGGCGGACTCAGCCGCCGCCGAACCGGGCGCCGGGAGGCCGGACGCGGACGCGGCCAGACCGATCCCCGAGGCACCCGGCTCCACCGTCGGCAGGCCGCGCACCACCGGCTCGGGCCCCGCGGACGACGCACCGGGCCCGGCGTGTTCCAGCTCCGCGTGGGGCTCGTTGGCCACCTCAGCGGTCGTTTCCTGGGACGAGCCTTCGATCGCGGCACCGGATCCCGGCCCCATGTCGCCGATCTCGTCAGCGAGTTGGTGCACGGGGATGCCGTGGCGGAACGCCGTCTCACCGACGTCGGCGGTAGTGGAGCCGTACACCGAGAGGCGATTGCCGCCTTCCCGTACGATCTCCACGGACCGGCGAGCGGTGCGGGCCTCCTTGGCGAGCAGGGCCGCGAGGCGAGCCGCGTGCGGACTGCGGACCGCCACCCGCGGACGCAGCCGGGTGCGGGCGAACTCGCCGGCCACCTGGTCGGCCACGAGCCTGCCGCCGTCGAGGGTCACGACCCGGTCGGCCGTGCGCGCGGCCTCCTTGGGGTCGGCCGTGGTGAAGAGCACCGTGCCACCCTGGCCGGCGTGGGCACGCAGCATGCCGTGCAGCCACTGCGCCTCACGGGCGGAGAGACCATGGGCGGGCTCGTCCAGGACGAGCGTGTGCGGATCGGGCAGCAGAGCGCAGGCCAGGCCGAGTCCGCGGTCCATCCCCCGCGAGAGCGTGCCGAGGCGCTCCTCACGGAGGCTGACGAGGCCGACCACTTCGAGGACTTCGTCGGCCCGTCGCGCGGGAACTCCCGCCGCCGCACACAACATGCGCAGATGCCCGCGGACCGAACGGGCCGGATGCCCCGGCACGTCCCCGAGGAGCACGCCGACCTCCCGCGAGGGGTGGGCGATCCGGTGCAGGGGCCGCCCTCTGAAGTAGGTGATGCCACGCCCCTGTTGAAGCTCGAGCATCAGCCTGAGCACGGTCGTCTTGCCCGCGCCGGCGCCTCCGAGGAGCACGGTGACATGCCCCGGTTGCGCTTCGAAGGACACGTCGTCGACGGCGGGCGGGTGCGCCTTGCGGGGATTGCTGGTCAGTCCGAAGGCCTGGATCATCTGCAGCAAGATAGCGCGCAATGTCTTGTTTTTCGGGTATCACCCGATCCAATACCACACGTGCTGCCGATCAACCTGGTTCAGATGCGCCGTTCGAGGGATGCGGCGCCCCTCCTCCGCGGTCGGCCCACCTGATCGTCCGCGCGGCCGACCGTCTGCGCTTCTCAGACCTCGGGGCGCAGCATCGGCGGATTGAGCAGGGTGGCGCCGCCCGCCCGGAAGAGCTGCGCCGGCCGGCCGCCCTGGCGCGTGGTCGTTCCTCCGGTGGGAACGAGGAATCCGGGGGTTCCGGTGACCTTGCGGTGGAAGTTGCGCGGGTCGAGGGCCACTCCCCACACCGCCTCGTACACCCGTCGCAACTCGCCGACGGTGAACTCGCTCGGGCAGAACGCGGTGGCCAGCGACGAGTACTCGATCTTGGACCGGGCCCGTTCCACGCCGTCGGCGAGGATCTGGGCGTGATCGAAGGCGAGCGGCGCCACGGGTTCGCCGTCACGGCCGTAACCGCCCTGCTGCAGCAGTTCCTCGACCGGTGCCCAGCGCGCGTTGCTGGCGTCGCCTCCCGCACGCGGGGCGGGCAGGTCGGGCGCGAGCGCGAGGTGCGCGACGCTCACCACACGCATGCGCGGGTCCCGCTTGGGATCCCCGTAGGTGGCGAGCTGCTCGAGATGAGCCCCGTTGCCCTGGGCCGGGGCCGAGGGGTCGTGTGCACACAGCCCGGTCTCCTCGGCGAGCTCACGAGCCGCCGCCTGTGAGAGGTCCTCGTCGGCCCGCACGAAGCCTCCGGGCAGCGCCCAGCGCCCTTGGAACGGGGGCTCGCCCCTGCGAACCGCCAGCGCACACAGGGCATGGCGGCGCACGGTCAGCACGACCAGGTCCACGGTGACGGCGAAGGGCGGAAAGGCTGACGGGTCGTAGGGCATGCCGCGATCATAGTCGTCTGCCTGACGATAAACACTCCCTTCCCCGGCCGCATCGATGGTGATTCCGCTTCGTTCTGGTATCGCGTGCAGGACCGGCTCCTGTTCTTGGCTTCCGTCGTGTCGTACGAGGTCACACTCCCAGCTGCAGACCTTCCGCCGCTTCCTCGACCATGACGAGCCCCAGCCGGCTGATGCGCACGGCGAACGGGGCGCCGGCGACTCGGAGCCCGGTCAGGCCGAGTGGCCGCGGTCGGCCAGGCCGCCGAGAAGTGCGCCACCGTCGTGGCCGCTGCACCGGCTCGCGCGAGATCGGTTCCCGAGCAGCCTCCGAGAGCGGGCACCGCACCCCGCGGACTCCGTCGATACGCCGGACGCCTTCCCTGGGCAGACGTTCGACCAGGTACCCGCCGGCACTCCCTCGCACGGCGATCACCCCTCCCTTTCGGGCTTCCGGTGGTCGTTCTTCGACAGGGCTGCGCCGGTCGTAGTGCCTTCCGCCGCACGCGTGCGCGCGCTGCCGAGGCCGCGGCCGCCGGGGCGTGAGGATTCGGCCGTCGACGGACCGTGATGGGAGCCGGCCGGCCGCCGCCGTCCGCCCGTGGGCCTGGCCGCGCGAGGGGCATCGCCGCCGTCGGCCGGTCGCACCCGGCGCCGTCGGCGCGTGCCTGTCTCTCGGCCCGCTTCGGCGCCGCCCTGATCGTCCTCTCGGGCGGTACCTGTCGCGTCATCGGTTGCCGGGAGCTCGGCACGGGCCGTCTTCTCGTCCATGTCCGGCTGTGAGCCGGTCTCCGCCGGCGTACGCCCCGCCCGGTCGGCGCGCAGGCAGCGGCGGACCGCTTCCGGGTCGAGGCCTTCGTTGCAGGCCTGGTGCAACAGCCGGGCGAACAGATAGTCGGGATCCGCGCCCAACGCCATGGCCAGCGCCTCACGGGCCTCCAACTCGTCACCTGTCGACCAGGCGACCCAGCCGGCCAGGGTCAGCGGGGCCGCGGCGTGCTCGCCGTAGGGCCCGACGCAGCGACGGGCCAGGGCCCGCCAGAGCCGGAGGGCCGGAACCGCCTCGTCGCCCTCCATCCATGCGGCCGCCCGGTCGCGGGTCGTGCGGTCCTGAAGGCCGAGGATCAGAGTCGCCGCCTCGTCATGTGCGAGCAGGCGGTCGTCGCGCAGGTCCGCCGGATGCGTGCCGGACACCGGTGCCGCGGCGGCGAAGCGGTGGATGACGCGCTCGGCGAGACCCAGGGTCTCCTCCGCGACTTCCGCGCGGGACGCCTCGTCGAGAATCCGGGGCACCAGGGTCATACCGGCCGCGTCCAGGGCGATCTCCTGCTCCAGGGCCGCGGTGGTCTCCCAGGGCTGCAGCCTGGCCCGCAACTCCCTGAGCGTGCCGCGCACTTGGATCCCGGCGTAGGTCGCCGCGGCGGCCAGGACGGAGGTGCCGGGAAGGCCCATCGGCGAGCCGTCCTCGGGGCAGCAGCTGTCGATCGGGCAGCAGTACGACCAGAAACGGCCGTCGGAGATGCACAGTGCCTCGATGACCGGCACGTCGAGCTCGCCGCACTGGGTGCGCAGCAGGTGGGCCAGCCGCTCGAGCCGTCGTTTGACGTCGCGGCCGGACTCTCCCGGGGCCGGTTCCTGGCAGACGTAGGCCACCATCTGTTCGGGCCGGGCGCCCCGCCGTTCACTGCCGGTCACCAGTCCGTGCGCGAGCTGGTGTGCGGCCGCCTCCCAGTCCTCCTCGTTCGCCGGGATGCCGAGCCGGGCCCTGCCGCCGAACCTGCCCCGGCCTTCGCGGTCGTGCAGGGCCACCAGCACCATGCTGTCCTCCGGCCGGTAGCCGAGAAGGTAGGGCAGGGCGTCGGCCAGCTCGGCGGGGGTGCGCAGCGTGACCTGCGCGTCGTGCGCGGACAGGCCGGTGAACGGGTCCTGTCCCGAGATGTCGCCGTTTTCGGACGGTCCGGTGGTTTCGCTGTGATTCGTCATGCGCAGACGATCTCGCGGATTCTGTGATTCCGCTTTGACCTGTGGACAAGTCGGATCAGGCACACGTCAAAACCGTCCCGGTTGTCCACAGCCGGGGGCAGCGGCCCGCCCGCTTGTCGGTCCCGTCCTGTTGTATGGAACGCATGGAGCACACGAGCAACGCGGACCTCCGGGCCCAGGCGGACGCCGTCCTCGCCCGGCTTGTCGGGGATGCCACGGGCGCGGCCCGGCTGCGCGAGGACCAGTGGCGGGCGATCGAGGCGCTGGTCGCCGAGCGGCGCCGGGCCCTGGTCGTGCAGCGCACGGGGTGGGGCAAGTCCGCGGTGTATTTCGTGGCGACCTCGTTGCTGCGGGCCAGAGGCGGCGGACCCACGGTGATCGTCTCGCCCCTGCTCGCGCTCATGCGCAATCAGGTGGAGGCCGCGGCCCGAGCCGGCATCCACGCCCGCACCATCAACTCCTCCAACACCGAGGAATGGGACGCCGTGCAGGCCGAGATCGCGGCCGGCGAGGTCGATGTCCTGCTGGTCAGCCCGGAGCGGCTGAACAACCCGGACTTCCGCGACCAGGTGCTGCCCAAGCTGTCCGCCGCGACCGGCCTGCTGGTCGTGGACGAGGCCCACTGCATCTCCGACTGGGGTCACGACTTCCGTCCCGACTACCGACGGCTGCGCACCATGCTCGGTGATCTCCCGCCAGGTGTCCCCGTGCTGGCCACCACCGCCACGGCCAATGCCCGGGTGACCGCGGATGTCGCCGTGCAGCTGGGCACCGGCGGCACCTCGGACGCCCTGGTGCTGCGCGGGCCGCTGGACCGGGAGAGCCTCAGCCTCGGCGTGCTGCGGCTGCCGGACGCCGCGCACCGGATGGCCTGGCTCGCCGACCACCTCGACGACCTGCCGGGCTCCGGCATCATCTACACGCTCACCGTGGCCGCCGCAGAGGAGGTCACCGCGTTCCTGAAACAGCGCGGGCACACCGTCGCCGCGTACACGGGCAAGACGGAGAACGCCGAGCGTCAGCAGGCCGAGGACGATCTGCTCGCCAACCGGGTCAAGGCCCTGGTCGCCACCTCAGCCCTCGGTATGGGCTTCGACAAGCCCGACCTCGGTTTCGTGGTCCACCTCGGCTCGCCCTCCTCCCCCATCGCCTACTACCAGCAGGTCGGCCGGGCGGGCCGCGGTGTCGAACACGCCGAGGTACTGCTGCTGCCGGGCAAGGAGGACGAGGCGATCTGGCAGTACTTCGCGTCGCTCGCCTTCCCCTCGGAGGAGCTGGTCCGGCGCACTCTGGACATCCTCGCCCGGGCGGACGGCCCCCTGTCGCTGCCTGCACTGGAGCCCCTGGTCGAGCTGCGCCGCTCCCGGCTGGAGACGATGCTGAAGGTCCTCGACGTGGACGGAGCGGTCCGCCGCGTCAAGGGCGGCTGGATCACCACCGGGCAGCCCTGGTCGTACGACACCGAGCGCTACGACTGGGTGGCCCGGCAGCGGGCGGCCGAGCAGGAGGCGATGCGCGCCTACGCGTCCACCACCGAGTGCCGGATGGAGTTCCTGCAGCGCCAACTGGACGACGAGGATGCCCGGCCCTGCGGCCGCTGCGACAACTGCGCCGGACCGCGCTTCACCGCCGACACGTCCATGGCAGCCGTGGACGCCGCGCGCGACGACCTGGGCCGGGCCGGCGTCGAGGTGGAACCCCGCCGCATGTGGCCGACGGGCCTGCCGGCCATCGGCATCGATCTCAAGGGACGCATTCCGGCCAGTGAACAGGCCTCTTCGGGGCGGGCTCTGGGTCGGCTGTCGGACATCGGCTGGGGCAACCGGCTGCGTCCGCTCCTCGCGCCCCAGGCGCCGGACACCGCTGTGCCGGACGACGTGGCGCGGGCTGTGGTCGAGGTCCTGGCCGACTGGGCGAAGGGCCCTGGCGGCTGGGCTTCGGGTGCGTCCGACCCCCAGGCCCGGCCGGTGGGTGTCGTCACCGTCGCCTCGCGGACCCGGCCCTTGCTGATCCACTCCCTGGGCGCCCGGATCGCCGAGATCGGCCGACTGCCGCTGCTCGGCTCCGTGGAGTTCGCCGAGGACGTGCCGCGGGTGTCGCGCAGCAACAGCGCGCAGCGGCTGAAGGCCCTCGACGGTGCGCTGACGGTACCGCCCGCCCTCGCTTCGGCGCTCACCGCGGCCGGCGGCCCCGTGCTGCTGGTCGACGACTTCACGGAGACGGGCTGGACCCTGGCGGTCGCGGCACGGCTGCTCAGAAGGTCCGGCGCCCGGGCGGTATTGCCGCTGGTCCTGGCCGTCCAGGGCTGACCGCGCACCCGCCGCGGCATCTGCACGGGACTCGGCCCGACACCTCAGGCGTCATCGGGCAAACCTTTGGGTAGGGATATAAGCCACGCACCACCAGATAACTGTCGGTGGCGCCAATTGCTCGTTGCCGCATCCAAGTTCGGCAGGAAGAATTGAGGTCCGCTCCCCGCACGGCTCGTCCGTGATCGGTTGGGCTCTGCTGCGGTGCGCGGTCCCTCGAATCCGACCTCGCCCGCAGTATGGGCGCGTAGCCGAAGGGAGGAACGTGACCTTCGGATTCGCCTCGTCCTCGGCGGCCTCGTTGTCGACCTCCGCGTCCGCCGCTTCCACCAGTCGTCTGCTCGAGCCGGCCGAATGGGCCGCCGCCGGAATCCCTCTGCTGCGCAACCCCCGTGAAGTCGTCAGCGGGCTGCATGCGCGCCATCGGCCCAGGCCCTCCACAGCGATCGTGGCAGTGCTCGATCCGGACGAGCGGCTGTGCGCCAGCGCATCGTTCACACGTCGCCCGGCCCCGGCCGACGGCTGGATGTTCCGCAACGCGCTGCTCGCCCAACTGCGCCGGGTGATTCCGCACGACCTGAGACGCCGGACCCCGGTGCGCACGGCCATCCTCGTCTACTGCCGTGAGGGCGACGCGCGTTGGACGGAGGAGGACGGCGCCTGGATGTGGGGGCTGCGTGACGCCTGCACCCTGCACGGTCTGCGATGCGGGGCGTACATCACACTGACCCACGACGGTTGGCATGTGCTCGGCGAAGGGCGCAGCGGCCGCCGCCCCAACGCCGACTCCGCACCCGAACCCTTCGCCACGTCCGAGACCCCGCCGCTCCCATCGCGCACCGGCGGCCCGGTCTCCGAGGTCCTGCGCCGCGCGGCGGCTCGCTGAGGGGCACGGCAGGAGGCCGGGCCCACGCCCGACCGTCTTCCGGCCACCGCCCCGCCCTTCGGACGGCGAGCCGACCACCCATCGCCCGGCCGCCAGGACGCCGCGCCGCATCAGGCCGCACCGTGCCCGAGGAACGCAAGGGCCGCCCGTGCCCGAAGCGATGTATGGGCCATACCGTGCCCGGGGGACACGGGGCTGAGCCGACCCGGGGGCCACCAGGCTGTGCCCCACCGAGCAAGCCGGCGCCCATGCGACATCCGGCAAGGAGCCGTACGGGCGGTACGAGAGCCTCAACCCAAGTTCCCGCGGCTCTGCCCATATGGGCGGCGGCTGCGCGGTCCCGATCGGCAGGCCCAGCAGCGTGAGCCCGGGTCCCGTCTCCGCCCTGCAACCGCTGCTCCGCACTCGGCGTCCTGGCGTAGTGCCGGGAAGCCGCCCAGGAGCCGAACGGCCGCCGGGGTACGGGCATGCCAATGGTCACGCCGTGCGGATTCCCGCGGAGCGGTCCCCTCTGTCACCCCGGTGCCCCGAGGTGCGTCGGAGCAGGCTCAGACGCCCGCGCCGAGTACCGAATTGATCTGCTGCGGGTCACCGCAGACGATCAGCAGGGCACCGGCCCGGGTGTGGGCCAGCGGAAGGGCCGAGGCAGCAGCGGAAGCCGGGCCTCCGTTGACGGCCACGACGACCACGGGACGTGACGCGGCGCGGGAGGCGACGGCGGCGTCCGCATAGAAGACGTCGTCACCGGCGTCGTGCTGCGCCCAGTAGGAAGCTTCACCGAAGGACAGCTCGTGCTCCGCCCACGGGTGCTGGGACCCGGTGGTGATCACGAGTACGTCGCCGGGGGCACGGCCGGAGTCCAGTAGCAGGTCCACCGCCTCCTCGGCGGCGTCGAGCGCGCCCTCGGCCGAGGCCGGGATCAGTTGGATCTGCGGGGTGACCGCCGCAGCGGCGGGAGCGGCCGGACCGGACGGGCCCGGCTTGGCCGAAGCGGCGTCACGCGGCGTGCGCTGCACCGGCGGAGCCGGCCGCGGAGGGCCGGGACGACCGGGGCGGGACGGAGCCGCGGGGCGGGGGCCGGGTACGGGGCGGGGGGTCGGCGCGGTACGGCCGCTGGCCGGAGTGGCGCGGGGACCCTGGGCACTCTCGTGAATCTGAGGCTCCTCGGGAATGAGAGGCATGAGCTGATATTTATCAAACATTGGTGCGGCGCGGGTGACCGGGTGGCACATCAGTGCGAGCGGAACCGTCAGAAATCGAAGCCGAGCTGACCCTCGATCTCCGGAACGCTTCCGTCCGCCCAGCTGCGGACCTTCTTGAGGTGCCGCCACTGAGGCAACGCATCAAGATACGCCCACGACAAGCGGTGGTGCGGGGTGGGCCCCCACTCCGCCAGTGCGGCCTTGTGCACGGGCGACGGATACCCGGCGTTGTCCGCAAATCCGAAGTGTGCATGGTCGGCACCCAGTTCGGCCATCATTTTGTCGCGCTGAACCTTGGCGATCACCGACGCCGCCGCGACGGCCACACACGACTGATCGCCCTTGATCACCGTGCGCACCTTCCAGGGGGTGCCGAGGTAGTCGTGCTTCCCGTCGAGGATCACGGCGTCGGGGCGGACCGGCAGGATGTCCAGGGCACGGACCGCGGCGAGCCGCAGCGCGGCCGTCATCCCCAGGTCGTCGATCTCCTCGGGAGAAGCATGCCCCAGCGCATAGGCCGTCACCCACGCCTGCAGGACCTCCGCCAGTTCCGTGCGCCGCTTGATCGTCAGCAGCTTGGAATCGGTCAGCCCCTCGGGCGGGCGGCGGAGTCCGGTGATCGCGGCGCAGACGGTGACAGGTCCGGCCCAGGCGCCGCGCCCCACCTCGTCGACACCGGCAATGACCTTCGCTCCGGTCGTGGCGCGCAGGGAGCGCTCGACGGTGTGAGTAGGCGGTTCGTACGGCATGGCGCCCTTAGCGTACGCCGATGGGATCGTCGGCCGACACCCCGGTCGCCCCACCGCCAGACGGATCGCCGCCGCGGGGGATCAGCTGCCGTGGGGCCGCAGCAGCGGGAGCATCAGCTGGTCGATCATCTCTTCGAGATCCTGATCGCACCATTCACTGGCGCACATCTTCGAGCGGTACATCATCATGGCCGGGATGGCGTCGAAGACATAGCCGTTGGCCGCGTCCGGACGCACCTCGCCCCGCTCTATTCCGCGGGTGATGACCTCACCAAGCAGTTTGACGGTCGGCTCCACCACTCCTCCGACGATCACCTCCTGGAAGCGTTCCACCTGGGTCTGATCGCACTCGTGAATCACGGAGCGCAGCGCGACACCCGGGGGCGAGAACATGATCTGCCGCACCTGGCGACACAGAGCGAGGAGGTCCTCGCGCACACTGCCGAGGTCCGGGGCCGTCTCGACCCGTGGCAGTCCGGCCACCAGGGCGTCCGCGACAAGGTCCTCCTTGGAGGGCCAGCGGCGATACACCGCCGCCTTGCCGGTCTGCGCGCCGGCGGCGACTCCCTCCATGGTCAGGCCTTTCCAGCCGACCTCGCCGAGCTGCTCCAGCGTGGCGTCGAGGATCGCGCGCTCCAGCACCACTCCGCGCCGACGAGGGGAAGCCGCCCGATCGGGAGCGGCCGTCCAGCGCGAGGTAACCATCTGTGTCCCTCCAACAAGGGAAGCGGGGATTCCGGGGGCGGGGTGCGCCACGCCGCAGCAACAGGGGGACGCAAAGCGGGGCGCAGGATTAAGTGAACGCTTGCGTTCACTGTTGCGGACTCACTACCGTGGACGCCTCAGTGAACGCGAGCGTTCACTAACGCCTTTATGGGGGACCCATTGTGACGACCTCTCAGCTGCTTCAGGAACCAAAACGCGGCGTGGCCCGCCGGGAGGGGCATCCCGGCATCGCACTCACCGTCATCGCGGCCTGCCAACTCATGGTGGTACTCGACGCGACGATTGTGAATATCGCGCTCCCGCACATTCAAGACGCGCTCAAGTTCAGCACGACGGACCTGACTTGGGTGGTCAGCGCCTACACGCTCACCTTTGGCGGCCTGCTGCTGCTCGGTGCGCGGGCCGGTGACATCCTCGGCCGGCGCCGGGTCTTCATGACCGGCATCCTCCTGTTCACCTTCGCCTCCCTGCTGGGTGGTCTCGCCCAGGAACCCTGGCAGCTGCTGGCCGCACGGGCTCTGCAGGGGGTGGGCGGTGCGATCGCTTCGCCCACGTCGCTGGCGCTGATCACCACGACCTTCCCCGAAGGCCCGGAACGCAACCGGGCGTTCGGTGTGTTCGCCGCCGTGTCCGCGGGTGGCGGCGCCATCGGCCTGCTGGCGGGCGGCATGCTCACGGACTGGCTGGACTGGCGGTGGGTGCTGTTCGTCAACGTGCCGATCGGCGTGCTGATCGCCTCGCTCGCGCCGCTGTACATCAACGAGTCCGAGCGGCATCCCGGGCGCTTCGACATCACGGGTGCGCTGACCTCGACGGCGGGCATGGCCTCGCTCGTCTACGGGTTCATCCGCGCCTCGGAGAACGGCTGGCGGGACGGTCTCACTCTCGGCTCGTTCGGCGCGGCTCTGGTGCTGCTGGTCGCCTTCGTCCTCACCGAGGTACGGGCGAAGGAGCCGATCACCCCGCTCAGGATGTTCGCAGACCGCAACCGCTGGGGCACGTACGTGATCATGCTCAGCCTCGCCGCGGCGATGTTCGGCATGTTCTTCTACATCGTGCTGTTCGTGCAGGACGTGCTCGGCTACAGCGCGATCAAGGCGGGTCTGGCCTTCCTTCCCGTGACGGTCGCGATCGCGGTCGGTGCCGGACTGTCCCAGCGCTTCCTTCCGGCACTCGGCCCGAGGCCGTTCATGATGGCCGGCACGGGGCTCGTGGCGATCGGGCTGACCTGGCAGGCCTTCATCCGGCCGGACAGCTCCTACCTCGGCGGCGTGCTGGGGCCGATGCTGGTGTTCGGCTTCGGCATGGGCCTGAACTTCGTGACGGCCACGGTCACGGCAGTGGCCGGCGTCGCCCAGCACGAGGCGGGTGCCGCCTCCGGACTGCTCAACGCCATGCAGCAGGTGGGCGGTTCGCTCGGGCTGTCCATCCTGACGACGGTGTTCGGCTCGGCCGCCAAGGACGAGACGAAGAAGCAGCTGCCGAAGTTCCTCGCCCACGGCTCGCCAGGACAGCAGGCCCACTTCGCCAAGACGCACCAACTGCCCGCGCCCTGGGGACACGATGTGCTCGCCCACGGCATCTCCACCGCCTTCGTGCCGGCTGCCGCGATGGCCGGGGTCGCGTTCCTCACCTCCTGGCTGGTGATCAGGGTCCGCAAGAGCGATCTCGATTCCCTCGCAGGCGTGGCGGGTCCGGGCATCGGCTGAACCGTCCCCGGCCGCACGGAGAAACAGTCGGCCGGACCGCCGCCCGGGGATGGGCGGCACACGCGACGGTCCGGCCGACCGCACCCAGGCCGCTGGCACCCGCAGGAGCGCCAGGACGGGAACCACCACCAGCACCGCCATCAGGTAGGCCATCTCCACACCCCCGCCAACCGTCGCTCTGCGCCTGTCCGGCGACCCGCCGCCGCAAGCCGCGGCACGGCGGACATGAGAGGAACGGCTGACGGTTACGCAGAGTTCCCACCAGGCACGGAGAGTTTCCAAGACCGCCTACCCGGGCGTGAACGGCACCGGCTCGGGCCACGAGATCACACCCGGATGCCCTCCGGCCACGGCCGTCGGACCCGTCAGAGCGCCGCCGGCACCCAGTCCGGCAGCACCTCACAGCGTTCCACCCACTCGGCGGGCGGTGTCCCCGCCTTGCCGGAGGCGATCACGCCGCCCACGATCGCGCAGGTCGTGTCCACATCGCCGCCGACCCCGGCCGTCGTCCAGAAGGCCGCCTCGAAGTCGCCCAGGGTCCGCGCGGCCGACCAGAGGGCGAAGGGAACGGTGTCGTGGGCGGTCGTACGGCGTCCGCAGCCCAGCACCGCCGCGACGGTGCCCGCGTCGCCGTAGTCGAGCATGTCCCGGGCGCGCCGGAGCCCCTGACCGACGGCGCTCTTCGGCACCAGGGCGATGACGCCGTCCAGGAGCGCCTCTGGGCTGGGCGGTCCGTCCGGCGAGCCGGCCAGCGCCGCCGCGGCGGCCACGGCCATGGCGCCGACGACGGCCTCGCGGTGCTGGTGGGTGGGGTAGGCCGAGATCTCCGCCTGGTGGGTCGCCTGCTCCGGATCGTCCGCGTACCAGGCGCCGAGGGGAGCGATCCGCATCGCCGCTCCGTTTCCCCAGGACCCCTGTCCGTTGAACAGTGCTGCGGCCAGTTCACGCCAGTCCTCGCCCTCCCGGACGAGTCTCAGCAGCCGGTTGACCGCGGGGCCGTAGCCCCGGTCGAAGTCGTGGTGCTCGGCGAAGGCGCGGGCCAGTGCATCCTGGTCGATGCGCCGGTGGGCGGCCAGGACGGCCACCACGGAGCAGGCCATCTCGGTGTCGTCCGTCCACTGCCAGGGACCCGCGGGCAGCGCGCGTCGCTTCAGCAGGGGGTAGTTCGCCGGGACGAAGAACTGGGAGCCCAGGGCGTCCCCCACGGCCAGTCCGCGCAGGCTCGCCAGGGCGCGCTCCAGGCGTCCGAAGGAAGAGGAGTCAGCGGTCATCGCTCTGCCACTCTATCCGTTCGCCCAGGTTCGCCCAGTACGGCACCGGTTTCCGCCAGCGCTCGAAGGGCCGGTCGAGCGTGTACCTGCCGTCGTCCCCGAGAACGAGCATCCGCATCTCCGCGTTCCCGGGGTTCGACAGTGACTCGAAGTCCGCGACCGTCCAGTGGAACCAGCGCATGCAGAACAGTCGCATCGCCAGTCCGTGTGTCACCAGGAGGACGTTCGGCGGGTGGTCCGGGGCCTCGAAGCTACGGAAGAGACTCTCCAGGAAGCCGCCGACCCGGTCGTACACGTCGGCGCCGGACTCGCCCTGCGGGAACCGGAAGAAGAAGTGGCCGTACGCGTCGCGGTAGGCCTTCTGCAGGCGCACGTCGTCGCGGTCCTGCCAGTTGCCCCAGTCCTGTTCGCGCAGCCTCGGCTCCTCCCGGACCCGTATGAGTTCGGGGTCGAGGTGGAAGGCGCGGAGCGTCTCGTGCGTCCGGCGGTACGGAGAGACGTACACGCTCACGCGTTCCCGGCCGAAGAGCTCCCGGAGCTCCTTGCCCGTCTCCTCCGCCTGCCCCCAGCCGCGCTCGGTCAGCGCGAGAGCGTGGTCGGGCTCGCGCTCGTACACGGAGTCGTCGACGTTGCCCGTGGACTCGCCGTGCCGGACAAGGACGATGCGCCGTGGTCGTGCCATGCCGAAACCCTAGATCGAACGAGGGAAGATCGAGCACTCGTACCGGCCCCATACGGCGTAGGTCACACGAATCTCGCCGCCAGGGCCTTTCCCGGGTCCGGCGAGTCGCACCTTCAGGCGGTGAGTTTGGTATTCAAACGTACGACGGTGGCCTCAGACCGTCCAGGACGGCTCCAGCTCCACGATGTCACCGGAGAGCGCCGCGACGTCGGCCTCGGTCTGGGCACGCAGCGCGAGACGTTCCACCCGCTCGGTACGGTACTTGCCGTGCTCGGCCGCCGACCGCCACATCGACAGGACCAGGAACTCCTGTGCGGGCGCCTCGGCGAACATGCCGCGGATCATGCCGGGCGAACCGGCCATCGCCGGGTTCCAGACCTTCTCCTGCATGAGCGTGAAGTGCTCGACGCGCCCCTCGTGGACGCGGCACAGGGCCACACGGATCAGATCGGAGTCGGTGAACCGCGGCTCGAAGCCCGTCTTCACATCGAAGCGGTACTCGAAGAGCTTGACCTGCACATCCTTGAACGTGCCGGACTGGGCGGCCGCCAGGCGGTCGTGCGAGCGGGCCATGAAGGAGTCGTAGAAGGCACGGCTCTCCCAGAAGGCGAAGATGTGTGCCACCCCCGGCCGCTGCCGGCTCCAGCCTCCACCCTGCCCCCGGAAACCCGGCTCCCCCAGAAGCCCCGCCCATTTCCGCTGCCCCCGCTCGAAGCCGCGGCGGTCCACCACGGTGCAGCGAATCCACTTGACCAGCACCGCGCCATCGTAAGGCCACGGGGCGTGGCGTCGGTCACGCTCGGGCGGAGATCGCCCGCGCATGCGCCCCGCGCGCGTGGCACGATGGACAAGAAGCCCTGACTGCACCCGAGTTGGGGAGCATGGCAGCCACCGGGGGAAGGGGAAGCCTGTTGACCGGTTTCAGCAAGGGAATCGGCAAGGTCGAGGTCGGGCTCAAGTGGGACCCCAGTCCTGCGGGTCAGCCGCCCACCGATCTCGACCTCGTCGCCGCGACGTTCCTGTCGGGCGATCCGTACGGGACCCCGGCCTATCTGGTGCACTTCGACAGCCGCTCACCGGACGGCACGATCTTCCTCAACCGGGACAGCACGGACGGCAGGGGCTTCGGCTGGGACGAGGTGATGACGCTGGAACTGGACCGGCTCGACGGCCGGTACGCGCGCGTGGTGGTCGGTGTCGTCATCCAACAGCGGTTCGGCCACAAGACGTTCGTCGATGTGCTGAATCCGGCCATGCGCATCCGGGTGGACCGCTACACCGTGCTCGCCCAGGACGACTTCGGCTCGGTCCGCGGCGCGACGGCGGCCACGATCGCGGAATTCGTCCGTGACGACTCCGGGGAGTGGAGCTTCCGTCCCGGCGTGCACGGCTTCGAGGAGGACCCGGCGACCTTCACCCGGGTCATGGGCAGGGCCCAGTAGCGGTAAGGGGCGCCGGCCATTGCCGGCGCCCCTTGCTTCACTTCAGAAACCGCGCTTCATCAGCTGCAGCCGCTGGTCGAGCCGCAGCCCTCGCAGATGTAGCAGGAACCGGCCCGCTGCATCTTCGTACCGCAGGAGAAGCACAGCGGGGCGTCGGCCTGGATGCCCAGCTGCATCTCCACCAGCTCGGCGCTGGTGTGGGCCTGCTTCGGGGCGGGCTTGGCCGCCTCGGACTCGGCCTTCGGCGTGGCGACCGCCTTCAGCTCCTGCGCGCGGGGCGCGGACTGGGCCAGACCCTCGACGTCGACCTCGTCCTCGTTCGGCTCGTAGGAACCGGTCTCCAGGTGCCGCTGACGCTCCTCGGCGGAGTGGATGCCGAGCGCGGAACGGGTCTCGAAGGGCAGGAAGTCCAGCGCCAGGCGGCGGAAGATGTAGTCGACGATCGACTGCGCCATCCGCACGTCCGGGTCGTCCGTCATGCCGGCCGGCTCGAAGCGCATGTTGGTGAACTTCGAGACGTACGTCTCCAGCGGCACGCCGTACTGGAGGCCGACGGAGACCGCGATGGAGAAGGCGTCCATCATGCCCGCGAGGGTCGAGCCCTGCTTGGACATCTTCAGGAAGACCTCGCCGAGACCGTCGTCCGGGTAGGAGTTGGCGGTCATGTAGCCCTCGGCGCCACCGACCGTGAAGGACGTGGTGATCCCCGGGCGGCCCTTGGGGAGACGCTTGCGGACCGGGCGGTACTCGACGACCTTCTCGACCTTGGCCTCGACGGCCGCGGGCTCCTCGGCCTTCTTCTCCTCGGTCTCCTTCTTCTTGGCCGACAGCGGCTGGCCGACCTTGCAGTTGTCGCGGTAGATCGCGAGCGCCTTGACGCCCAGCTTCCAGGCCTCGAAGTAGATCTCCTCGACCTCCTCGACGGTCGCCGTCTCCGGCATGTTGACCGTCTTGGAGATGGCGCCGGAGATCCACGGCTGGATCGCGGCCATCATGCGGACGTGGCCCATCGGGGAGATGGCGCGCTCGCCCATGGCGCAGTCGAACACCTCGTAGTGCTCGTGCTTCAGTCCGGGGGCGTCGATCACATTGCCGTGCTCGGCGATGTGGGCGACGATCGCCTCGATCTGCTCCTCCTGGTAGCCCAGGCGGCGCAGGGCCTGCGGGACGGTGCCGTTGACGATCTGCATCGAGCCGCCGCCGACCAGCTTCTTGAACTTCACGAGCGCAAGGTCGGGCTCGACACCGGTGGTGTCGCAGGACATCGCGAGACCGATGGTGCCGGTCGGGGCGAGGACGGACGCCTGCGAGTTACGGAAACCGTTCTTCTCACCGAGACGGACGACGTCCTGCCAGGCCTCCGTGGCGGCGGCCCACACCGGGGTGTCCAGGTCGTCCATGCGGACGGCCTTGCCGTTGGCGTCGGCGTGCTGCGCCATGACGCGCTTGTGGGCGTCGGCGTTGCGGGCGTAGCCGTCGTACGTGCCGACGACCGCGGCCAGCTCGGCGGAGCGGCGGTAGGCCGTACCGGTCATCAGGGAGGTGATGGCGCCGGCGAGGGCGCGGCCGCCGTCGGAGTCGTAGGCGTGGCCGGTGGCCATCAGCAGGGCGCCGAGGTTGGCGTAGCCGATGCCGAGCTGGCGGAAGGCGCGCGTGTTCTCGCCGATCTTCTGGGTCGGGAAGTCCGCGAAGCAGATCGAGATGTCCATCGCGGTGATGACCAGCTCGACGACCTTCTGGAAGCGCTCGGTCTCGAAGGACTGGCTGCCCTTGCCGTCGTCCTTCAGGAACTTCATCAGGTTCAGCGAGGCCAGGTTGCAGGACGTGTTGTCCAGGTGCATGTACTCGCTGCACGGGTTCGACGCGGTGATCCGGCCGGACTCGGGGCAGGTGTGCCAGTTGTTGATGGTGTCGTCGTACTGGATGCCCGGGTCGGCGCAGGCCCAGGCGGCCTCGGCGATCTTGCGGAAGAGCGCCTTGGCGTCGACCTCCTCGATGACCTCACCGGTCATACGGGCGCGCAGGCCGAACTTGTCGCCCTCCTCGACCGCCTTCATGAACTCGTCGTTCACGCGGACCGAGTTGTTGGCGTTCTGGTACTGGACGGAGGTGATGTCGTCGCCGCCCAGGTCCATGTCGAAGCCCGCGTCGCGCAGGACGCGGATCTTCTCCTCCTCCTTGACCTTGGTCTCGATGAAGTCCTCGATGTCGGGGTGGTCGACGTCGAGCACGACCATCTTGGCGGCGCGGCGGGTGGCACCACCGGACTTGATGGTGCCGGCGGAGGCGTCGGCGCCGCGCATGAAGGAGACCGGACCGGAGGCGTTGCCACCGGAGGACAGCAGTTCCTTGGAGGAGCGGATGCGGGAGAGGTTCAGGCCGGCACCGGAGCCGCCCTTGAAGATCATGCCCTCTTCCTTGTACCAGTCGAGGATCGACTCCATGGAGTCGTCGACGGACAGGATGAAACAGGCGGAGACCTGCTGGGGCTGCGGGGTGCCCACGTTGAACCAGACGGGGCTGTTGAAGCTGAAGATCTGGTGCAGGAGGGCGTAGGCCAGCTCGTGCTCGAAGATCTCGGCGTCGGCGGGCGAGGCGAAGTACTTGTGGTCCTCGCCGGCCTTCCGGTACGTCTTCACGATGCGGTCGATCAGCTGCTTGAGGCTGGTCTCGCGCTGCGGGGTGCCGACGGCACCACGGAAGTACTTGCTGGTGACGATGTTGACCGCGTTCACCGACCAGAAGTCGGGGAACTCGACGCCACGCTGCTCGAAATTGACCGAGCCGTCGCGCCAGTTGGTCATGACGACGTCACGGCGCTCCCACGAAACCTCGTCGTACGGGTGCACGCCAGGGGTGGTGTGGATGCGCTCGATGTGCAGTCCCTTGTTACCCGCCTTGGTGCCCTTGGCTCGGGAACCTCGTGCCGGACCGCTCGCCGTCTCTGTCATGCCGCCTCCCTGTACGGGCAAAACGCCCTGAAGTGCCCCGTTTGTTCCCGTGGCACGGTGTTCTGTCTTGTGTTGCGGGCACCCTCAGCTGCCGCCCGCAACAGGTCTTCGGTCGCCGCCTGGCGGCCGGAACCCGGCTCTTCTCCGGATTCCGGCCCGCCGGTCAGTCGGCGATGTGGGCGGGCACGGGGACCTGAGTGGTCCCGCCGCGCCCGCGGTCGTCTTCCTGACTCCCCGCTCCCGCGACTTCCTCGTCCGCGGCGGGGCCTCGCGTCGCCTCCCTCAGCTCCGCGATGGCAGCCTCGAAGTCCTCGAGCGAGTCGAACGCCCGGTAGACGGAGGCGAATCGCAGATAGGCGACGAGGTCGAGCTCCTGCAACGGGCCGAGTATGGCCAGCCCCACGTCATGGGTGGTCAGCTCGGCGCTTCCGGTGGCTCGCAGCGCCTCCTCGACCCGCTGGCCGAGCTGGGCGAGCGCGTCCTCGGTGACAGGCCGTCCCTGGCATGCCTTGCGCACGCCATTGATGACCTTGGTACGGCTGAAAGGCTCGGTGACCCCGGACCGCTTGATCACCATGAGCGAGCACGTCTCCACGGTCGTGAAACGACGGGAGCAGTCAGGGCACTGGCGGCGCCTGCGGATCGACGTGCCGTCGTCGGTCGTACGACTGTCGACCACACGGCTGTCGGGGTGCCTGCAGAAGGGGCAGTGCATGATCTCCAACCCTCCTCACAGCAGACTCAAAAACCTCACCAGGCCACATGAGCCCCGCGAAGCAGCCCTAAGCATAGGCGATCGCCGAGTCACCTCGGACCGGGGGGACCACAACTTCTGGGCTGGCGCAGCAATCCAACCACTAGATGTGGGGCTTGGCTCATACATCGAAGCCAACTCGCGTGTCGCGAGACAAGGAAGCGGACGCTGACCTGCACAGAGCCCGCAGAGACACGCGGGCGCAGAGCCGTATCGCTGTGAGGCTTACGGAGATAGCGTGGGCGCCGCACGGAGGACGCGTGGGACTCCGGCACAGAAGGGACCCGGAGCCCGGACGAGCAGGTTCCGGATGGCAGACTGGGGCAGCGACCCACGAGGTCGGCAACCTCAGCGGTGAAGAGTACAACAATGGGCGCTTTTGCCCGCCCGGTGGCGTGTCAGCGATACACCCAGACACATGATCGCGTCAGGTGAATCGCACTTTTTCACTCGAACGTGTGTTTGGCGCAACCTTTCGAAAGCAACTACCGTTGTCCAGCAGGGAGACCATCGAGAGGGGCCGACGTGACCACCACCGCAGACAGTGCCACCATCACCGCCCAGGACCGCTCCCAGGGACGAGTCGAGCCGGTACACGTGATGAACGAAGCCACGAATCCCGAGGGACACAAGCGTTCCCTGCCGGGCCGACCTCCAGGCATCCGGGCGGACAGCTCCGGGCTCACCGACCGGCAGCGCCGCGTGATCGAAGTCATCCGGGACTCCGTACAGCGGCGCGGTTACCCGCCGTCGATGCGGGAGATCGGGCAGGCCGTCGGTCTCTCGAGCACCTCCTCGGTGGCCCACCAGCTGATGGCGCTGGAGCGGAAGGGCTTTCTGCGCCGCGACCCGCACCGCCCGCGCGCGTACGAGGTCCGAGGTTCGGACCAGGCCGTGACCGTGCAGCCCACGGACACCGCCGGCAAGCCCGCCGCGTCGTACGTCCCGCTGGTCGGCCGCATCGCCGCAGGTGGCCCCATCCTCGCGGAAGAGTCCGTCGAGGACGTCTTCCCTCTCCCCCGCCAGCTCGTCGGCGACGGTGAGCTGTTCGTGCTGAAGGTCGTCGGTGACTCCATGATCGAGGCCGCGATCTGCGACGGCGACTGGGTCACCGTCCGCCGTCAGCCGGTCGCCGAGAACGGCGACATCGTGGCGGCGATGCTCGACGGCGAAGCCACCATCAAGCGCTTCAAGCGCGAGGACGGCCATGTCTGGCTCCTCCCGCACAACGCGGCCTACGAGCCGATCCCCGGTGACGACGCGACCATTCTGGGCAAGGTCGTCGCGGTGCTGCGGCGCGTGTGACGCCTGCGGCGGGCGGGCCGTATGGCCGGCTCGCTCCCTGACCGGGCCCCGGAACCCCTGCGCCGGTTCCGGGGCCCTGCTGTGTCCAGCGGGCTGCACGGTGCTTTCGCATCGCGGGGTAGCCTGACCGGCGCCGGTCAGGCTACCCCGCGATCATTTAGCCTCGGCCTGCTGCGCTTCCGCCGCCTGCGCCGCCGCGTCGATCGCCGCGAGCGACTTGCGTACCTGGTTACGGTCCGTGGTGTACCAGAAGTCCGGCAGTGACGCCTTGAGATAGCCGCCGTACCGTGCCGTGGCCAGCCGCTGGTCCAGTACGGCGACCACACCCCGGTCCCCCGACGCGCGGACGAGCCGGCCGGCACCCTGGGCCATGAGCAGGGCCGCGTGGGTGGCCGCCACCGCCATGAAGCCGTTGCCGCCCGCGTCCTCCACCGCCTTCTGCCGGGCGCTCATCAGCGGATCGTCGGGACGAGGGAACGGGATCTTGTCCATGACGACGAGCTGACAGCTGGAGCCGGGCACGTCGACGCCCTGCCACAGAGACAGGGTCCCGAACAGGCAGGTCTTCGGGTCGGCCGCGAAGTTCTTGATCAGTTCGCCGAGGGTCTCCTCGCCTTGGAGCAGGATCGGGAACTCGGGAATCCGGGAGCGCAGCTCCTCCGCCGCGAGCTGCGCGGCCCGCATGGACGAGAACAGCCCGAGCGTGCGGCCACCGGCCGCCTGGATGAGTTCGGTCAGCTCGTCGAGCATGTCGGAACGTTCTCCGTCACGCGCGGGGCGCGAGAGATGCCTGGCGACATAGAGGATGCCCTGCCTGCGGTAGTCGAAGGGCGAGCCGACGTCGACGCCCTTCCACTTCGGCAGGTCCTCGCCCTCCACACCCTCGGGGCCGAGGCCCAGGGACGCACCGACGCCGTTGAAGTCGCCGCCCAGCTTGAGGGTCGCAGAGGTGAGGACGACGGCGCGGTCGGCGAAGAGCTTCTCCCTGAGCAGGCCCGAGACCGACATGGGAGCGACCCGCAGGGACGCACCGAAGCGATCGTGCCGTTCGTACCAGACGACGTCCCACTCCGAGCCGTTCAGGACCCGCTCCGCCACGTCGTGCACCGTCTCCACCGAGGCCAGGGCCTGCTTGCGGACGGCGTCCTCGTCCTGCACCGACTTGTCGCGCGTCGCACCGATCGCGGAGATGACCGTCCGGGCGGCGTCCCGCAGCGCCATCAGGGCATAGCCGAGGTCTTCCGGGATCTCCTCCAGACGGGCGGGCAGGGCCAGCTCCATCAGCCGCTCGAAGCCCTCGGCGGCGGTCTGGAGCTGATCGGCGGCCTTCTCGTTCACCAGCTTGGCGGCGCGGCGCACCGCCCGGTTGACCTGGCCGGGCGTGAGCTCGCCGGTCGCGACGCCGGTGACCCGCGAGACGAGCTCGTGCGCCTCGTCCACAATCAGCACCTCGTGCTGCGGCAGCACCGGCGCGCCCTCGATGGCGTCGATGGCGAGCAGCGCGTGGTTGGTGACTACGACCTCGGCGAGCTTGGCGCGCTCGCGGGCCATCTCCGCGAAGCACTCGGCACCGTAGGCGCACTTCGACGCGCCCAGGCACTCCCGCGACGACACCGACACCTGCGCCCAGGCGCGGTCCGACACGCCCGGGGTGAGGTCGTCCCGGTCGCCCGTCTCCGTCTCGTCGGACCAGTCCCGCAGCCGCAGGAGGTCCTGGCCCAGCTTGCTGGTGGGCGCGGCGGCCTCGAACTGGTCGAAGAGGCCGTCCTCCTCGTCCTGCGGCATGCCCTCGTGCAGGCGGTGCAGGCACAGATAGTTCGACCGGCCCTTGAGCATCGCGAACTCCGGCCGGCGGCGCAGCAGCGGGTGCAGGGCCTCGACCGTGCGCGGCAGGTCGCGTTCCACGAGCTGGCGCTGCAGCGCGAGTGTGGCCGTCGCGACGACTACCCGTTCCCCGTGCGCGAGCGCCGGCACGAGATAGCCGAGCGACTTACCGGTGCCGGTGCCGGCCTGGACCAGCAGGTGGGATCCGTCGTCGATCGCCTCGGCGACCGCTTCGGCCATGGTCACCTGGCCGGGGCGCTCCGTGCCGCCGACAGCGGTGACAGCGGCATGCAGGAGTTCGGGGAGGGAGGGCTTCGTCATAGCCCGACCACCCTACGGCCCGGCACCGACAAACGGGCGATCAAGACGGCGAGGGAGGGCGGGATCACGGCCGGGCTCCTGGTGGAAATTGGCTTCGGAAATTTCTCGGAACGCGGGAACCCCAGCGCCCCGTGCTTCGTACTACATGTGAGCGTCCAGTCACACAACGCTACAGAACATCGCGCAGGACTCGGTCACGGATCATGAGGGCGGCCCGCTTGCCGGGCAGGTCGACCTCGGCCGCGTACCGGAAGCCGGCGCTCAGGAACGCTGCGACGGAGGGGGTGTTGCGAAGATCGGGTTCCGCTACGACCCGTGCGCAGGCGGGGCGCCGGTCCAGGATCAGGTCGGCTACGGCGCGGAGCAGGACGGATCCCAGTCCCTGCCCTCGATCCGCCGCTCCGCCGACGAGGAGGTGGATCCCGGTGTCATGCGGACGAGCCGGATAGCGGCGGGCCAGCGGATCCAGGTCTGCCCGGTAGATCTCCCAGTAGCTCATCGGTGTGCCGTCCAGCAGGCCCAGACACGGCGTGCTGCGTCCGTCGCCCTCGAGTTGGGCGCGCAGGTGGTCCTCCGTCCGGTTCTGGGGCCCGGCCAGCGCCCAGAATTCCGCGACGGCGGGGTCGTTCATCCAGCGATGGATGAGCAGCAGGTCTTCATCGATACGGACAGGAACCAGTTGGAAGGAGCCGACGCGAGTGACCACCGGGCCCCACGTGGGGAGCTGGTCCAGGAGGTAGGCCGTCCCTCCGGCGAAGAGCGCGAGGAACTCGGCGGGCAGATGCAGGTCCAGCGTGTCCTCGCTGTCCCCGTCGTCGTCCTCGATGGCGAAGCCGGTGAAGGGGGCCCGCAGGACACTCATGCTGTCCGCGCGGGGGCCAGGGGCGCCAGGGCCGACGGGGGCTCCCGGACAGGCAGGGCCGGCACCGGGGGCGGCGTTCGCGTCGGTGGGAGGCATGGTGCGCTCCTCTCAGGAGACGAGGTGGGTCATGGTCCTCGGAAGTGCGGAGAGACGGTTCGATTCGCTCAGGAATGAAGGGGGTTGGCGATGGTGACGTAGACGGACTGGGTGTCGACCGGGCCGATGAGTTCGTCGAGGCCGTGCAACCGGGTCAGCAGGTTGGCCTTGCACCGCAGCACGGGCGAGTCGAGCAGGCGGCGGGGCAGGGAGGTGCGCAGGGCGTTGGGTCCTGCGGCGACATCGGTGAGGAAACGCCGGAAGGCCGCGAGGAGGAGTCGTTCGTCGGCCAGGCGTTGGGAGCCGAACGCGCCGATCAGGCCGAGCACGTTGTTGATGGCGAGGTAATAGACGAAGCGTTCGTCGGTGACCTCGTCGGAGACGAAGGTGTCGCTGCGCTCACCGATACCGGGCAGCCGGGCATCCAGTTCGGCTCGCCGGGACTCGCGGAAGTAGTAGCCCTGGTTGTCGCGGTAGTAGCCGCCGGCGGGCCAGCCGTCGCCGTCGAGCAGAAGCAGGGTGTTCTGCTGGTGGGCTTCGAGGGCGATGCCGGCCTCGCTGTCCAGCCAGAGCACGGGGCGGACGACCTGCTCCAGGTAGCGGAGGAACCACTCCGCGGCAACGGCTCCGACGGGCCGCCCGGTGCGTGCGGCGAGCTTCGCCACAAGCTGGGCCAGCCGGGAGCGCATGGGCCGGGCCGGCTGCTGGACGCAGGAGCTGCCTTCGGGTTCGGCAACGGGCCCGGGCGAGACGAGACCGGCGACACAGCCGACGTTGTCGGTCGGGCTGAACGGGTTGTGCCTGATCATCACGTCGAGTCCGGGCACGGGCCGGCCGTCCGGGTCGTCGACGGCGAGCCAGGCGGGGTCGCGGACGATGTCGAAGCCGGGGTGTACGGCCTGCCACTGCTTGAACAGGCCGGTGCGCAGCAGTCGGTGCACCTCGACTCCCCGATGGAGTTCCTTGCGCAGGTTCTCCCGGCGGGAGTTGGTGATGCGCAGTCCCAGCGACAGCTTGAGCATCGCGGGGGCGCCGGATCGGTGGACCGTGCGCACGGAGGACGTGGGATGCCAGTAAGCGCCGAGGGGACCGAGGTCGCGGAGGAGACCGGAGTCGAGCAGGGCGGCGACGGGTTCGCGATGGCGCAGCTCGCGGGCCTGCCACGGGTGCAGCGGGAGGGCGGCGTGGCCGTCGGGCAGGAGGAGGTCGGTTGCGGCGAGGCGCCGGGTGAGATGGTCGGCGGGGACGGGGCGACCGCGCTCGGTCCAGGCCGAGTCGGTCGCGAGGAGGGAGGGGGCGACAGCCATCCAGTGAAGGGGGAAGGCGCCACGCAGCTCCGGTGAGTAGAGGCGGGCTTCTGCCTCGGTCAGACCTTCCCGGCTCTTGGGTGTCGGGTGCAGGGGGTGTCCGAGGAGGAGAGCCTGCTCTGCGGAGAGGAAGAGGTCGGGCGCGTCGGTGGGCTGCTCGCGCCGGTCGCGGATGAAGGCCGCGGTGCGGCGGAGGGAGTCGGCCACCCTGGCCACGAGGCCGCCGTCGTCGTGGCGGCAGGCCGCATTGGAGTCCGGGGCGCGGGAGGTGCTGCCCGTGTCTCCGGCTGTCTCCCGGGCGAGCAGCGCCGCCAGGGTGACGGCGTCGACGGCCGGGGCGGCCTCGGGGGCGCTGGTCAGGTGTGGTGGACCGAAGCGGTGCGAGCCGGTGGGCGACCAGTAGCGGACCGGCACGAGCAGGGAGATGCCGCTGGCCGGAAGCGGGAGGCGGAGGGTCCCACTGGTGGGGGCGGCGAGGCTGGTCTCGCGTACCCAGCACCGCAGCAGGTTCTCCACGGCGGCGGCCTGGGCCGCGATATGCGGGTCGGGATGGTCCAGCAGGTCGGCGCCGGGCTCGGTCACACGGGTGAGATCCGCGGTGCGCCGCTTCTGCTGGGGAACCGACTCGGCGAGCGGCACGGGAGCGACCGGGGTGGCGGAGTCTCCCTGGTCGTCGGGAGCGCCGGAGCTGCCGTCGGGAGTGGGAGTGGCGTTCATGACGGCTCCTCGTGGCTGGCTGGGGTGGTGCTGGGCTCGTGCCGTCGCTCGAGCAGCGTTCTCCCGGCCGATGGTTGCCTCGGCGGCGCCGACGGTCGGCTCGGCCGTGTCGAAGGGCCGGGTCGGCGGGGAGAGCGGGCGTGGGCGAGAGGGCTGGGGATGTGTCATGGGAGCCCGTTTCGGCCTGAGCGTCCTTGGAAGGAGATGCAGTTGGATGAGCAAGGTCGGTGTTCGTGAGGCTGGTGCCGGCTTCGAGGGCCGGGCGGTGTGGGTGTGGCTCTCAGCCCGCGCGTTGGCCAGGGCCGTGGTGTCCGCCGTGGTGTGGGCCGTGTGGGCCGTGCTCTTCGTAACTGCGGGCGACCGCGGCCACCGCGTCCGACAGCCGGTCCAGAACGGCCGCCGCCTGCTCCTCGCTGATCGTGAGCGGGGGAAGCAGCCGGACCACCGCCGAGTGGCGGCCGCCGAGTTCGACGATCAAGCCGCGCTGGAGGCACTCCCGCTGTACTGCCACGGCGAGTTCGGGCGCCGCCGGATACGGGGTGCGGGAGGGCTCCAGCCCCGTGGCCGCGGGGCTGTGGTCGAGGGGCTCGGACCCGGCGCGCGCCGGGTCCACCAGCTCGACCCCGATCATCAGTCCACGCCCCCGCACCTCGCCCACACACGCGAACGTGTCGGCGAGTTCGCCGAGTTGGTTCAGCATGCGGGAGCCGAGGTCGGCCGCGCGTTCGGCGAGGCCGTTCTCTCGGACATAGGTGAGGGTGGCGGTGCCCGCGGCCATGGCGAGCTGATTGCCCCGGAAGGTTCCGGCGTGGGCGCCGGGTTGCCAGACGTCGAGATCGTCGCGGTAGACGATCACGGCCAGTGGGAGGCTGCCGCCGATGGCCTTGGACAGGACCATCACGTCAGGGGTGACGCCGCTGTGCTCCACGGCCCAGAAGGCGCCCGTCCTGCCCACTCCGGTCTGGATCTCGTCGGCGATCAGTGGGATGGAGCGGTCCGCCGTGAGCCGGCGCATACGGCGCAGCCAGTCGTCCGGTCCGGGAATCACTCCGCCTTCGCCCTGGATGGGTTCGAGGATCATCCCGGCGGGCAGGGGCACGCCCGACTTGGGGTCGTCCAGGAGGGACTCGGTCCAGCGGGCGGCGAGTTCGGCGCCGCGCGCTCCGCCGACGCCGAAGGGGCAGCGGTAGTCCTGCGGATAGGGCAGACGGGCGACCTGGACGTCCGGGGCTCCGCCGGAGGCGGCCAGGGCGCCGGCGGTCATGCCGTGGTAGGCGCCGGTGAAGGCGAGGATGCCGGTGCGGCCGGTCGCGGCCCGGACCAGTTTGAGGGCGGCCTCGACGGCGTCGGTACCGGCCGGACCGCAGAACTGGACGCGGGCGCGATCGGCGAGGCCGGGCGGGAGGGTGCGGAACAGCTCGGTGATGAAGGCGTCCTTCACGGGGGTCGCCAGGTCGAGGACGGAGAGGGGAGCGCCGGAGTCGAGGACCCTGCGGATGGCTTCCAGTACGACCGGATGGTTGTGGCCGAGGGCAAGCGTTCCGGCGCCCGAGAGACAGTCCAGATAGCGGCGGCCGTCGGCGCCCTCGATGGTGAGCCCTCGGGCCCGGACCGGGACGATGGGCAGGGCCCGGGCATAGGTGCGGGCGGAGGACTCACGCGCCGACTGGCGTCTGAGGATCCCCTCGTGCACAGCACGCTCTTCCCCGTGCATCCCTGCAGCCATCGACTCCGTAACGGCCACGGCTCGCTGTCCTCCCCGCTGTCCAGAGGCGAGTTGATCCTCGGGGACCGGAGACAGGCAGCTGGCCCCCCACCCCTACAACCGTGGACCGTTCGGCGGGTTACGGGTTTACGCAAGATCATTGCCACGACGGGACGACGGCATGGACGGCAATCCGGAAGGCCGTACCGCCGAGTGGACGTCACATCGGGCAATCCAGGGATGGTTGTCCTGGTCAGACGGCTTGTGGCCGAACCGTTGCCGTTCCGTCGGAAGTCCCCCACAGCCAGCGCATAGTGTGTGATGCCGTTCCTAGACGGTCGTGAGACCGGCATGAACTCCCCACGAGTTCGCGGCCGGTGGCACGGCCGAAGCGCCGAGTACCTTCACAGCAGGGGGAGTCACAGCATGCGATCCATACGGCCGTCGTTCACTGTTCGGCGAGGGAGGGGCGCGCGCCGTACCTCCCCCGCGCTGGCGGCGGTCGCCCTCGCCTCCACGCTGGCGCTGACCGCCACTGCCTGCAACGGCGACGACAAGGCCGACGACAAGCCGACCGCCTCGGCGACCGCGGACGGCATCGGCGACGGCAAGATCAGGATCCCGGACGACCTCAAGCAGAGGCTCAAGGAGCACGGGATCGACATCGACAAGTGGAAGAACGGCGCCTGGAAGAACTGGAACAAGGAAGACTGGCTGCGCGAGGCCAACGACTTCATCAACCCGATCATCAAGGGCCTGTGGGATCCCAACCGGATGCGCCACGCCAACGACCCGAACAAGGGTGTCAACGACAACGACATCTCCGGTGACCAGGGCGTGACGGACCCGACCCCGCAGCCCGTGAAGGCCCAGGCGGTCACGCCGCTGTACCACACCAACGCGGCCGCCTCGGGCAAGGTGTTCTTCGACTCCCCCCAGGGCCACATGGTGTGCTCGGGCACGGTCGTGGAGGACCCCGCGCACCCGGGCAAGTCCAACCTCGTCTGGACGGCGGGGCACTGTGTGCACGCCGGCAAGAACGGCGGCTGGTACCGCAACATGGCCTTCGTGCCGTCGTACAACAACTCCGGCGAGTCGGTCGCTCAGCTGCAGAACGCCAGCCGGTCCGAGGTCGCCCCGTACGGTGTCTGGTGGGCCGATGCGGCGCGGACCTCGCAGCAGTGGATCGACCAGGGCGGCGAGACCGGCGGCAACGGTGCCCCGTACGACTTCGCGGTGATCCATGTGACGCCCGAGCAGGGCAACGGCGGCAAGTCGCTGGAGGAGACCGTCGGCGGGGCGCTGCCGGTGAACTTCAACGCTCCCGCGGTGCCGAAGGTCGACGGCATCACGGCGTCGGGCTACCCGGAGGCGGCTCCGTTCGACGGTCAGCTGCTCTACCAGTGCAAGGACAAGCCGGGCCGGCTCTCCATCGACCAGTCGGCTCCGACGATGTACCGCATCGGCTGCACGATGACCGCGGGCTCCTCCGGCGGTGGCTGGGTGGAGACCGGTTCCGACGGTAAGCCGGCGCTGGTGTCCAACACCTCGATCGGTCCGGTGACGTCGGGCTGGCTCGCCGGGCCGCGGCTGGGGTCGGTGGCCAAGGGCGTGTATGAGGCGGTCAGCAAGAAGTTTGCCGGGCAGTAACGGCGGTTGACTTCGCCATCTCGCGGCTGAAGAGGCGCGAAAGGCCCGCCCCCCGAAAGGGGAGCGGGCCTTTCGCATGGCCTTGGATCAGGACGCGGAGACCGGTGCGTACGGCGCCAGGTCCGCCGCCAGTTCCTCGTGCACCCGGACCTTGAGCAGGGTGCCCTCCGCGGTGTGCTCCTCGGAGATCACCTCGCCCTCGGTGTGGGCGCGGGCGACGAGCTTGCCGTGGGTGTACGGCACGAGCGCCTCGATCTCCACCGAGGGGCGGGGCAGCTCGTTGTCGATCAGGCCGAGCAGTTCCTCGATGCCCCGGCCGGTGCGGGCCGAGACGGCGATGGAGCGCCTCTCGACCCTGAGCAGCCGCTGGAGGACCAGCGGGTCCGCTGCGTCCGCCTTGTTGATCACGACGATCTCGGGCACGTCGGTGGCGCCGACGTCCCGGATCACCTCGCGCACGGCGGCGAGCTGCTCCTCGGGGTTCGGGTGCGAGCCGTCCACCACGTGCAGGATCAGGTCGGAGTCGCCGACCTCCTCCATGGTGGAGCGGAACGCCTCGACCAAGTGGTGCGGCAGGTGACGGACGAATCCGACGGTGTCCGCCAGGGTGTACAGCCGGCCACTGGGGGTCTCGGCCCGGCGGACGGTCGGGTCCAGGGTCGCGAACAGCGCGTTCTCGACCAGGACGCCGGCGCCCGTGAGGCGGTTGAGCAGGGAGGACTTGCCGGCGTTGGTGTAGCCCGCGATGGCGACGGACGGCACCTTGTTGCGCCGGCGCTCCTGGCGCTTGATCTCGCGCCCGGTCTTCATGTCCGCGATCTCCCGGCGCATCTTCGCCATCTTCTCGCGGATCCGTCGCCGGTCCGTCTCGATCTTGGTCTCACCGGGGCCACGCGTGGCGAGGCCGCCGCGACCGCCACCCATCTGCCGGGACAGCGACTGACCCCAGCCGCGGAGCCTGGGCAGCATGTACTGCATCTGCGCGAGAGCCACCTGCGCCTTGCCCTCTCGGGACTTGGCGTGCTGGGCGAAGATGTCCAGGATCAGGGCCGTACGGTCGATGACCTTGACCTTGACGACGTCCTCCAGCTGGATCAGCTGGCCCGGGCTCAGCTCACCGTCGCAGATGACCGTGTCGGCGCCCGATTCGAGGACGATGTCGCGCAGCTCCAGGGCCTTGCCGGAGCCGATGTAGGTGGCCGCGTCCGGCTTGTCGCGGCGCTGGATCACACCGTCGAGCACGAGCGCACCCGCGGTCTCCGCGAGGGCGGCAAGCTCCGCGAGGGAGTTGTCGGCGTCCTGAGCAGTGCCGGTGGTCCACACCCCGACGAGCACGACCCGCTCCAGGCGGAGCTGCCGGTACTCGACCTCGGTGACGTCCTCCAGCTCGGTGGACAGGCCCGCCACACGGCGCAGCGCCGCGCGCTCGGAGCGGTCGAACTGGTCGCCGTCCCGCTCGCCGTCGATCTCGTAGCTCCAGGCGTCGTCCTCTTCCATCAGGGCATCGGCCCGAAGACCCTCGGGATAGGCGTACGCGAGGCGCTTGGTGTCCTGGGAAGGGGAAGAAGAGGAGGTCATTGGATCCTTACGTCGATGGGAAGCCGTTACGGCGTCGGTGGCCGGTCCCGCTGGGCCGACTCTATGTCGTCAACGCACGAATACCCCGGGAGATTCCCGTTGTCCCGTCTCGCGCCGACCCGAAGATGGTCGCACGAGGCGGCCCGTCTCGTCACCGTGTTATCGCGCGCTCCGCGGTGCCTCGGGCCCGGCGGTCCCGGTCGGTGAAAGCTGCTTCCATTCCGGGTGGCCGGGCATCGGCGGGGTCTTCTCACCGTACAGCCAGTCCTTGAGGAAGCCGCTCAGGTCGCGGCCGGAGACCGCCGAGGCCAGCTGGACGAAGTCGGCTGTGGTGGCGGTGGAGTCCCGGTGTTCGAGGACCCAGATCCGTTCCAGCCGCTCGAAGGCCGGTCGGCCGATCTTCTGGCGCAGGGCGTAGAGGACCAGCGCGGCGCCGTCGTACACGCTGGGGCGGAAGATGCCGATCTTCTGGCCGGGGGCGGGGACCTTGGGCCGGGCGGGCGGGCCGCCGGCCTCGCGCCAGCGGTCGGAGGCGCTGTACGCGGCCTTCATCCGCTTCTCCATGGGCCGGTGCGCGGTTTCCTCGGCGTACAGCTGCTCGTACCAGGTGGCGTGCCCCTCGTTCAGCCAGACGTCGGACCAGGTGGCGGGGCTGACGCTGTCGCCGAACCACTGGTGGGACAGCTCGTGCACCATGACCGACTCGATGTACCACTTGGGGTAGGCGGGCTCGGTGAACAGGTTCTTCTCGAAGAGGGAGAGGGTCTGTGTCTCCAGTTCGAACCCGGTGGAGGCCTGTGCCATGAGCACGCCGTACGTCTCGAAGGGGAACGTGCCGACCTTGCTCTCCAGCCAGGCGATCTGGCCGGGCGTCCTGGCGAGCCACGGTTCGAGGGCCTTGGCGTCGGAGCTGGGCACGACGTCGCGCATCGGCAGCCCGTGCGGTCCCTCACGGTGCAGCACGGCGGAACGGCCGATGGACACCTGGGCGAGTTCGGTGGCCATGGGGTGCTGGGTGCGGTAGGTCCAGGTGGTGGTGCGGCCTACCCGGTCGGCTCCGGCGGGCAGCCCGTTGGCCACGGCCGTGTAGCCGTTCGGGGCGGTGATGTGGAAGGTGAACATCGCCTTGTCGGACGGGTGGTCGTTGCACGGGAAGACCTGGTGGGCGGCGTCGGCCTGGTTGGCCATGACAAGGCCGTCGGAGGTGCGCACCCAGCCGCCGTCCTGGTCCTTGGCGTAGACGGGATCGCTGGTGTGCTTCACCGTGATCCGGGTCCAGCTGCCCTCCGCGATGCCGTGGTCCGGGGTGACGACCAGGTCCTCGCCGGCGCTGGTGAAGGCCGCGGGACGCCCGTCGACCTCGACGGACTGCACGGTGCCGTGCGTGAAGTCGAGGTTGATCCGGTCCAGGTCGGCGGTGGTCCAGGCGTCGATGGTGGTGACGGCCTGGAGCGGCTTGTCGTTGGTACCGGGATAGGTGAAGGACAGGTCGTACGACGCCACGTCGTAGCCCGGGTTGCCCAGCTCCGGGTAGAGCCGGTCGCCGATGCCGAGGGGCTCGGCCGGGCCCGTGGCGGCGAGGAGACAGACGGAGACGGCTGAGGCGAGCAGGGCCGCCTTCCGGTGCCGCAAGACCCGGGGCCGGGTCCGGGAGTGGGGTCGGGATCCGGTCCCGGGCTGGGTCCGTGACTCGGAGCAGGCACGAGGGCCGACGCGGGGGGTGAGCAGCATGTCCCACCGCTACCAGTGCCTGCCCGCGCTACGACGGCGACTCGCACCCGGCCCACCCGATCGGGTTCGGTCGGGAGAGCCTTCTGATCCAAGCGCGGCAGCCCTCAGGAGCCCGGGGCCTGATGCTGGGCGCGGGACACGTCGTACACGCCCGGGACGTCCCGCATGGCGCGCATCAGGGCCGGGAGGGCGGCCGCGTCGGGGAGCAGGAGGGTGTACGTGTGCCGTACCCGCTGCTGGCTGGGCGGCTCCACGGTCGCCGAGACGATGTCGACGCCCGTCGAGGAGATCGCCTCGGTGAGGTCGGCGAGCAGATGGGGGCGACCGAACGATTCAGCGACCAGGGTGACCCGGCACTCGGTGGTGTCCCCCCAGCGCACGCCGATCTCCGCGCGCCCCCTGCCCTTCATATGCGCCACCGCGGCGCACTCCACCCGGTGCACGGTCACCACTCCCCCGCGCACCGCGAAGCCGGTGATCTCGTCGGGCGGCACGGGCGTACAGCACCGGGCGAGCCGTACGGAGGCCCCCGGCCGGTCCACGAGGACGTCGGCGCCGCGGGACCGGGTCGCGGGAGTGCCCTCGGCCGGTGCCGCGTCCGCCGGGCGGGACGCGGCGGTGCTCGGGGCCGCATCGGCGTGCCGTGCGGGGGCGGTGGCCTCGGCGGTTTCGGCGCGGGTGCCGGTCATGTCCTCCGCGCCGGTGCCGCCGCCGGGGTGCGTCGCCAGCCAGCGCTGGATGGCGATGCGGGCGGCCGGGGTGTGGGCGTGCTCCAGCCATTCCCGGGAGGGCTCGGAGGCCGGGTCCTGGCCCATGAGGAGCTGGACGGTGTCGCCGTCCTTCAGGACGGTGCTGAGGGTGGCCAGGCGGCCGTTGACACGGGCGCCGATGCAGGCGTGCGCGTCCTCGCCGTACTGGGCGTACGCGGCGTCCACGCAGGTGGCGCCCTCGGGCAGGCCGAGCGTGCCGCCGTCGGGGCGGAAGACGGTGATCTCGCGGTCCTGGGCGAGGTCCTCGCGCAGCGTGGACCAGAAGGTGTCGGGGTCGGGGGCGGCCTGCTGCCAGTCGAGGAGCCGGGAGAGCCAGCCGGGACGGGTGGGGTCGGCGCGCTCACCGTCGGCGGGGGCGTCGGCGGCGGGGGCGGGGGCGTACGGATTGCCGAGGGCGACGACGCCGGCCTCGGCGACCTTGTGCATCTGGTGGGTGCGGATGAGGACTTCGACGACCTGGGCGGCGATGGGGGTCCCCCCGGGCGAGTCGGTTCGGGCCTGGGGGCGGGCGACGGCCGTGTGCAGTGACTGGTACAGGTTGAACTTCGGTACGGCGATGAAGTCCTTGAACTCCGAGACGACCGGCGTCATGCACGTGTGCAGTTCGCCGAGAACGGCGTAACAGTCGGCGTCCTCGTTCACCAGCACGAGCAGGCGGCCGAAGTCGGTGCCGCGCAGCTGTCCGCGTTTGCGGGCCACGCGGTGGACGGAGACGAAGTGCCGCGGGCGGATGAGGACTTCGGCCTGGATGCCGGCCTCGCGCAGCACGCCGCGCATCTCGTCGGCGACCTCGGCGAGCGGGTCGTCGGGGCGCGCGGCGTTCTCGGCGATGAGCTCGCGTGTGTGCTCGTACTCCTCGGGGTGCAGGATGGCGAAGACCAGGTCCTCCATCTCGGTCTTCAGGGCCTGCACGCCGAGGCGTTCGGCGAGCGGGATGAGGACGTCGCGGGTGACCTTGGCGATCCGCGCCTGCTTCTCCGGGCGCATCACGCCGAGGGTGCGCATGTTGTGCAGGCGGTCGGCGAGTTTGATCGACATCACGCGCACGTCACTGCCGGTGGCGACGAGCATCTTGCGGAAGGTCTCCGGCTCGGCGGCGGCTCCGTAGTCGACCTTCTCCAGTTTCGTGACGCCGTCGACGAGATAACGAACCTCCTCGCCGAACTGTTCCCGCACCTGGTCGAGCGTCACATCGGTGTCCTCGACGGTGTCGTGGAGCAGAGAGGCCGTCAAGGTCGTGGTCTCGGCGCCGAGTTCGGCGAGGATCAGGGTCACGGCGAGCGGGTGGGTGATGTACGGTTCACCGCTCTTGCGCATCTGGCCGCGGTGCGAGGACTCCGCGAGGACGTAGGCGCGGCGCAGCGGGTCGAGGTCCGCGTCGGGGTAATGGGCGCGGTGCGCCTCCACGACGTGGCTGATGGCGTCGGGCAGTTTGCCGCGCACGGCGGGGCCGAGCAGCGCGGCCCGACCGAGCCTGCGCAGGTCGATCCGGGGCCGGGACTTCCTGCGGTCCGCCCTGGGCACCGCGGGGGCGGTGGCTGCCGCGGACGCGGTGGGCGATACCGGGCCAGGGGTCGCAGGGTTCGTGGCCTCCGCACTCATGGGCACCTCCGGCTCGTGGACCGGCGGACGGAGGCCCCAGGGCGTACGCGGCTCAGGGATGGCGACGTTCCCCCGTCCGTGCCGGTGCTTGATGCTATCGAGCCCACCACGCCCGACCGACCGCCTCTCGCCGAGCGTGAAACGGATCACCCATTCGAGCGATGAAAAGGAGGTTTAGGGTTTGCGCCAACTGCCTTGGTCTCGGCCGCCGTTTCCAACGTCCCGGGGCACCGGAAACCGCTGATCCGGAAGCCGCGGGGCGTCCCCCACGCGGTCACGCCGCATCAGCGAAGGGCGTTTTCCAGCCATTCACCGTCGATCTCACCCTCGGCGACGATCACGGCGGGTCCGGTCATCTCGATCTCACCGTCGGGCCGCTCGGTGATGACCAGACGGCCGCCGGGCAGGTCGACGGTGTACGTGGCCGGGGTCCCGGTGACGGCCGGGTCGGCCCCGTCGCGCCGGGCGGCTGCGACGGCGACGGCGCACGCACCCGTGCCGCACGAGCGGGTCTCGCCGGAGCCACGCTCGTGCACGCGCATGGCGACGTGGCCGGGGCCTCGGTCGACGACGAACTCGACGTTGACCCCGTCGGGGTAGGCGGCGGCCGGGCTGAACGGCGGCGGGTCGTACAGGGTGCCGGCCTGGGCGAGGTCGTCGACGAAGGCGACCGCGTGCGGGTTGCCCATGTTCACGTTGCGGGCGGGCCAGCTGTGCTCTCCGACGCTCACCGTGACCTCGCCCTCCGGCAGGCGGGCGCGGCCCATGCCGACGGTGATGTCACCGTCCTTCGCGATGTGGACCGTCTTCACGCCCGCGCGCGTGGCGATCGCGAGATCGCCCTCGCCCACGTGTCCGGCGTGCTGGAGGTAGCGCGCGAACACACGGACTCCGTTGCCGCACATCTCGGCGACCGAGCCGTCGCCGTTGCGGTAGTCCATGAACCACTCGGCCTCGGCCGCCATCGCCCGGGCCTCCGGGTGCGCGGCGGAGCGCACCACGTGCAGCACCCCGTCGCCGCCGATGCCGGCCCGGCGGTCGCACAGGGCGGCGACGGCGGCCGGGCTCAGGTCGAGGGCGTTCTCCGGGTCCGGGACGATCACGAAGTCGTTCTCGGTGCCGTGGCCCTTGAGGAAGGGGATCCGCGTGCGCGTGCTCATTCCTCGATCGTAAAGGACGGCAGCGGTCCCGCTGCGGACCGGTTGTTCAGCGCAGCCTTGCCACGCGCCAGACCGCGAGGACCACGACCACGGCCACCAGGAGGACGTATCCGAGTACGACCCGCCAGTCCGGGCGCTGGTCCGAGCCGCGTGGCGGGAGGCCGGGCATGGTGTAGCCCACGCGGCGGGCGGCCATCATGCCCCAGCCGGCGGCGCAGGAGCAGATCAGCAGGCCGAGCATGGCGATGACGGCGCCGCTGTCGCCGAAGTCGAAGGCGAGCGGGAAGGCGAACATCAGGGAGCCGACGGCGGACAGTCCCACGATGGGAGCGAGCTGCCAGAGGCGGAGCCTGCGCTGCGGGCGCAGCTCGACCTCGACCTCCGGACCGCCCGGGTACATCTCCTCGGGCGCCGGCCCGTCGTCGGTCACACCGTCCGGCGTCTCGTCGGGACCGTCGTCGGTCAGCCGGTCCGCGGTGAGCCGGTCTTCCGTGAGCCGATCTTCGGTGAGCCGGGGGTCGACGAGCCGGTCGTCGGTGAGGCGGGCCTCCGCCGGCCGGCCTTCGGCCTCCGCCGGCAGGTCCCCGGTCCGACGGGCTTCGGGCAGCCGGTGGCCGGCCGGGCGGTCTCCGCTCAGACGCTCTTCGGTCAGACGGTCCTCGGCCGGGCAGTCGTCGGTCAGACGGCCGCCCGGGGCCGGTTCGTCACCCGCAGTGGTGACGTGCTCGGCACTCTGTGCGGTGTCGCGAGGGCCGGCCTCCATCGCCACGCGCCCTCCCAACTAGGCTCCACTTGGTCGATCGAAGCTCGATGATGGCACGGCACCGAAGGCCTCGATGACCGGCGGCGCATCCCGATGCCATGACGTGATCAGGCTGTAACCGGTCGTTCGACCAACGCCAGGGCCTGGTGCGGAAGTTCCCCGCGGTCGGCTGCGGCCCCACTCAACCAGTGCACCCGGGGATCGCGCCTGAACCACGAATCCTGACGGCGCGCGAAGCGCTTGGTCGCGCGTACGGTCTCGGCCCGGGCTTCCGCTTCGGTGCACTCTCCGGCGAGCGCCGCGAGCACCTGCTGGTAACCCAGCGCACGCGACGCCGTGCGCCCCTCGCGCAACCCCTCCGCCTCCAGTGCGCGCACCTCGTCGACGAGGCCCGCCTCCCACATCCGGTCGACACGGCGCGCGATGCGCTCGTCGAGCTCCGGACGGGCGACGTCGACTCCGATCTGGACGGTGTCGTACACGGAGTCGTGACCCGGCAGATTGGCGGTGAAGGGCCGGCCGGTGATCTCGATCACTTCCAGCGCCCGGACGATACGGCGGCCGTTGCTCGGCAGGATCGCGCGGCCGGCCTCCGGGTCGGCGGCGGCCAGCCGGGCGTGCAGCGCACCCGAGCCGCGCAGGGCCAGCTCCTCCTCCAGGCGGGCGCGGACCTCGGGGTCGGTACCGGGGAACTCCAGGTTGTCGACGGCCCCCCGGACGTACAGGCCGGAGCCGCCGACCAGGATCGGCCAGCGGCCCTCGGCGAGCAGTGCGTCGATCCGGGCGCGGGCCAGTTTCTGGTACTCGGCGACGGAGGCGGTGACCGTCACGTCCCAGATGTCCAGCAGGTGGTGCGGGATGCCGCCGCGCTCCTCGGGCGTCAGCTTGGCGGTGCCGATGTCCATCCCTCGGTACAGCTGCATGGAGTCCGCGTTGACGACCTCCCCGCCGAGCTGTTGGGCCAGGAAAACACCGAGATCGGACTTTCCGGCCGCGGTGGGTCCGACGACGGCGATGACACGGGGGGCGGAGGGTGCACTGCTCACCGCACCAGTCTCGCAAACCTCCAGGCCGCGCCTCGAACGAGTTACGTGACGGGTGGGATTCCGGGTCGTTGCCCGTGGCGGATACCGCCATCCGGATCACCGGAGGCGGTGACCCGGGCGGCGCAACCGTACGCACCGGGTAACGCGGGAATTCGCCCGCACGAGTACCGTATGGAGTGGATATGGGCGTTTTTGCTCGATTCTTCGGAAGGTCGAAGACGACTCCGGAGACCTCGGCCGCCGAGGCACCGGCTGGTGCGGAGCCGGAAGGAGCCGAGGCGGAGGAAGCGGAGTCGGCGGAGGCCGAGGCGGCCGGGTCGGCGGAGGCGACGGGGTCGGCCGGGGGCGAGAGCGAGGACGCGGCGACGCGGTCGGACGCCGCCGCGGACGACGCGTCCGACGGCTCCGGCATCCCCAGGCAGCAGTCCGCCGAGGAGGCCGCCGACAATGAGTCCGGCGAGGGCGCCCGCAGGTAACTGCCCCGCGAGGGAAGGTGGACCATGGGTCTGTTGGACAACATGAAGGCCAAGCTCGGCCCGGCCAGGGACAAGGTGTCGGACCTCGCGCGACAGCACGGGGACAAGGTTCAGCACGGTATCGACAAGGCCGCGAAGGCCGTGGACGACCGGACCAAGCACAAGTACAGCGAGAAGATCCACGCGGGCACCGGCAAGGCCAAGCACGCGGTCGACCGACTCGCGCACAAGGAAGGTCACGGTCCGGAGCGGGCCGGCGGCACTCCGACGACCCCCACCCGGCCCACCCCGCCGGAGGGCCCGCCACCGGCTTCCTGAGCCTCCTGGACGGCGGCACACGAGCCTGCCGGACGGCATACGGCCGTACCGCAGGCGGATCGGCGGACGGTCGTGGAGCACAGCGGCTCCCGGCCGTCCGCAGGTTTCGCGTGCGCCGGGGTTTCCGGGACCGGGTGGCCACCGAGCCGCGCTAGGACCAGGTGGCCACCATGTATCCCACGCCGTACGGCGCGTCCTCGTACAGGAGTGCGCCGCTGAGGCCGGCGTCCTCGGCGGCGCCGGCCAGGACCTGCCAGGGCGCCCGGCCGGAGGCCTTCAGTTCGTGTGCCAGTTCGGCGTCCAGCGCCTGGACGGCCGCCACGTCCGCCGCGCCCAGCGCCCTGGCGACCTCCGCGTCGAAGGGTGCCGCCCGCTCGTCCAGGTAACCTGGCGCCTTGACCGTGCGGCACGCGCTGGCGTCTCCCATCACCAGCAGCGCCACGCGTCCGGCCCTGGCGCCGATCTCCCTTCCGGCTTCGACGCACCGCTCGGGCGCGAGCGCTTCCCCGACACCGAGTCCCTCGATCGGGGCATCCGCCCAGCCGGTCCGCTCCAGCAGCCAGGCGCCGACGGCCAGCGACGGGGGCAGCTCGCGCTCGGAGACGTCCGCCTCGGCGGGGCCCAGGCGGACCTCCACGTCGACCCCGAAGCCGCGGAAGGACCCCCGAGTGCCCTGCGGAAACGATCCGCGCCCGCTCTGCTCGGCGGGCCCGACGACCACCAGGAGGTCCGGGCGGGAAGCGGCGAGCACACCCAGGGCGTCGGCGCAGGCCGCGCGCGCGGCATCCATCTCGTGCGCGGCGCCCGCGGCCACCTCGGGCACGATCAGCGGAGGGCAGGGACAGACTGCGGCGGCGACAAGCATGATCGGCAGGGTACGCCGTACGCCAGCCGCCGGCCGAGTCGGTCCTCGATGAGCACGTCGGTCAGGTCGATCTCTGTCGTGACGGGCCCTCAGTCGCAGCCGCAGCCGCTTGCCGTGGCGACCGGCAGCGGCTCCGGCACCCCGATCCTCGGCAGGCCCAGCATGACGCCGGCCGGCTTGGCGGCCTCGGCGGCGTTGCGCTTCTCCCAGGCGTCCCCCGCGCGCGTGCGGCGCACGGAGAGGACGGGGCCCTCGGCGAGGAGGTGGTGCGGGGCGGCGTACGTCACCTCGACCGTGACCACGTCACCGGGGCGGACCTCCTGCTCCGGCTTGGTGAAGTGGACGAGGCGGTTGTCGGGGGCGCGGCCGGAGAGCCGGTGCGTGGCGCCGTCCTTGCGCCCCTCGCCCTCGGCCACCATCAGCTCCAGCGTGCGACCGACCTGCTTCTTGTTCTCCTCCCAGGAGATCTCCTCCTGGAGGGCGACCAGCCGCTCGTAGCGCGCCTGGACGACCTCCTTGGGGATCTGGTTCTCCATGGTCGCGGCCGGGGTGCCGGGCCGCTTGGAGTACTGGAAGGTGAAGGCCTGCGCGAAGCGCGCCTCGCGGACCACGTGCAGGGTCTGCTCGAAGTCCTCCTCGGTCTCGCCGGGGAAGCCCACGATGATGTCGGTGGTGATCGCGGCGTGCGGGATGGCGGCCCGCACCTTCTCGATGATCCCCAGGTAACGCTCCTGCCGGTAGGAGCGGCGCATCGCCTTCAGCACGGTGTCCGAGCCGGACTGCAGCGGCATGTGCAGCTGCGGCATCACGTTCGGTGTCTCGGCCATGGCGGCGATGACGTCGTCGGTGAAGTCACGGGGGTGCGGGGAGGTGAAGCGGACCCGCTCCAGGCCCTCGATGTTCCCGCAGGCGCGCAGCAGCTTGCTGAAGGCCTCGCGGTCGCCGATGTCGGAGCCGTACGCGTTGACGTTCTGGCCCAGCAGCGTGATCTCGGAGACACCCTCGGCGACCAGCGCCTCCACCTCGGCGAGGATGTCGCCGGGCCGGCGGTCCTTCTCCTTGCCGCGCAGCGCCGGGACGATACAGAAGGTGCAGGTGTTGTTGCAGCCGACGGAGATCGACACCCAGGCCGCGTAGGCGCTCTCGCGCCGGGTCGGCAGGGTGGACGGGAAGGCCTCCAGCGACTCGGCGATCTCGACCTGCGCCTCCTCCTGCACGCGGGCGCGCTCCAGCAGGACCGGCAGCTTGCCGATGTTGTGCGTACCGAAGACGACGTCCACCCAGGGCGCCTTCTTCACGATGGTGTCGCGGTCCTTCTGCGCGAGGCAGCCGCCGACCGCGATCTGCATGCCGGGCCGCGAGGCCTTCTTCGGCGCGAGCCTGCCGAGGTTGCCGTACAGCCGGTTGTCGGCGTTCTCCCGTACGGCGCAGGTGTTGAACACGACCACGTCCGCGTCCCCGTCCGACCCCTCGGGGGCCCGCACATACCCGGCGTCTTCGAGCAGGCCGGCCAACCGCTCGGAATCGTGGACGTTCATCTGGCACCCGTAGGTGCGCACTTCATACGTCTTGGGTGCTTGAACGTCCACTGCGGGGCTCCGGTCGCTGCTGCTGGTCATGCGTAAAGGGTAGGCCGTCCCCGGAGAACCCCGCCCCGGGCTCCGTCGCGGTGGGCCGGGACGAGAAGACCGGCTGTCCCTATGGGCGGCCGCACTCCGACTCTGCCGATAACCGCCCCACGGGGCGGTGGATCAGGACTCGATGCCTCTGACAGGATGTGTCCATGATCCCGTCGTCACCGGTGCCCCCGGTCGTTCCCGCAGGTCGGATGGCCCAGCTCCAGCAGCCGGTGCTCGGTCTGCCCCACGGCCTGGAGCTGCGGCCGTGGCACGTCGACGACGCCGGTGTCCTGGTGGCCGCCGGCCAGGATCCGGCCATACGGAAGTGGAACCGCCTGGAGGTGGGGTCACCGGAGGGCGCGCGCCGGAGGATCGAGCGGATGCACCGGCGCTGGCAGACCGAGGAGGCCGCGATCTGGGCCATCGCCCGGGCGGACGGCGGCGAGGCCCTGGGCCTGATCGGATGGGGGGACATCGACCTCGCCGACGGCAACGCCGAGATCCTCTACTGGATCCTGCCCGCCGCACGAGGCGGCGGTGTCGTCGCCGAAGCGACCCGGGTCGTCAGCCGGTGGGCCCTCGACGAGCTGGGCCTGCACCGGCTCCGCCTGTGCCACTCGACCGCGAATCCCGCGTCCTGCCGCGTGGCGGAGAAGGCCGGCTACTCCTACGAGGGCACGCAGCGCAGCGCGCTGCTGCACGAGGACGGATGGCACGACGAGCATCTGCACGCCCTGGTGCAGGGAGACATCTGAGACCGTCAGCGGTCGTCGCCCGCGCGGGCAGGTTGAAGCACGGGCGCCATACCGCTCAGCGTCGTACACGGTTGAAGGCCGCCGGCGGCGCGGCTCGGGCCACCCCGTGTCGGCTCGGGAGGCGGCCTTCGCTACGACGGCGGCGTCCCCTCGCCCTGCGCGGCCTGCAGGTCGGCGAGGAGTTCGGCCTGGCCGGCGAGCACGCCGGAGAGGATCATACGGGCCACGCGCAGCAGTTCGGTGACGTGCGGGCTGGTGAGCGAGTAGTACACGGTCGAGCCCTCCTTGCGGGTCTTGACCAGGTTGGCCCGCCGCAGCACGGCGAGTTGCTGCGAGAGGTGCGCGGGCTCGATGCCCACCTCGGGCAGCATCTCCGCGACCGCGTGCTCGCGCTCGCTCAACAGCTCCAGGACCCGGATGCGGGCCGGGTGACCGAGCGTCTTGAAGAACTCGGCCTTCAGCTGGTACAGCGGCGTACTCACCTGGCCGTCCCCTCCCCGGTGCAGCGGCACGGCCCCGCCGGCCGGGCCTCGGCGCATCGCATCCACCCACTCGTCACGAACATGCGGCCCATCCTCGCCTGCGGACGCGGCCAAGCCGAATCCGCAGGCGAGGACGAGGACCGCGGACGCGCAACCGCCCGGGACGTCGTGCGGGCGGCCGGCACGGCGAGGTGTCGGGTCAGGCCTTCTTGACCACGCTGGACTTGAGCTGCATGGCGCCGAACCCGTCGACCCTGCAGTCGATGTCGTGGCCGTCCACACCGTCGACGAGGCGGATGTTGCGCACCTTGGTACCCGCCTTGATCCCGGTGGGGCTGCCCTTGACCTTGAGCGTCCTGACCACCGTCACGGTGTCACCGTCGGCGAGCACATTGCCCACCGCGTCCCTGATCACCTTGGCCCCGGCATCATCTGCGGACTCCGCGGACGGCGACCATTCGTGGCCGCACTCGGGGCAGACCAGGAGCGTACCCATCTCGTAGGTGTACGCACCGGAGCATTCTGGGCAGGGGGGAAGGTTGTCACTCATGGCACAAGGGTCTTTCCGTCAGTGAGCGGGTGTGCGGGTCGGGCAGGGGTCAGGCGGGCCGGCCGTCGGTGCGCCATGCCTGCTGACCCTCCTCGGGGACCGATGGGTGCCGGGCATGGGCGGCGAGGGCGGCGGCCAGGTCGCAGTGGACGCGGATCCGGGCAGTCGCCGGTCGGGACCAGCGAGCCGCCGGCGGGGATGGCGGCCGGTTCCAGGCCACGACCCGCCCCGGCGAGGCGGCGTGCGGGCTCGGTGATGGCCAGCCGGCCCTCGGCGGACCGGCTGAGCAGCGCGGTCAGGTCGAGGATGACCGGTCCGGTGCCGCGGGCGACCACCCAGCCGACCGCGCCACCGAAGCGACGGACCGCCTCCCGGCCCAGATGTCCGGCGACGGAGAGGATGCCGAGATCCTGCTCGATGGTGCAGCGCCCCTCGATGGTCATGGGGGTGAACTTCTTTGCGGTGCGGCCCGTCGGGGTCAGAGGGGGAGGGTGATCCAGATGCTCTTGCCCCGCCCGTCGGCGTCCGCGCGGACCACCGGTGGCGCCGAGATCCCGGGTCAGCTCCGGGTCTCCGGGCCGGAGACCTCGACCATGCGGAGGGCCGGGGGGAGTGCTCATCGCAGGGCTTCCTCGCTGGAGGTTCGGGGCTTGGGGTGGGCAGGTGCGGGCAGGAGTCCGGCGAGTTCCAGGTGGTCGCGCGCGCCTCGGATCGCTTCCGGGGTGGTGGCGTATTCCCGGCCGTCGTGCCGCAGCAGGTCCAGCGCGCCGACGGAGTCCAGGACCTGGTGCTGGCCAGGGCGTATACCGGAGGCCAGGACGAGGATGCCGCGCCGTGTCAGCTTCTCCACCGCGTCCTTGAGGACCAGCGCCCCGGTGGCGTCCATGGTCGACACCCGCGACATGCGCAGGATGACCACCCGGACGTCGGCCACATCGGTCAGCTCCAGCAGGAAGCGGTGCGCGGCGGCGAAGAACAGCGGCCCGTCGATGCGGTACGCGACGATGTGCTCGGCCAGCAGGGCGTGCTCCTCGGCGCTGTGGTCGCCCCGGTCGAGGGGCACCTGGTCGAAGCGGGCCTGCTTGGCCACGGCGCGCAGGGCCAGGGCGCCCGCCACGACCAGGCCGATGATCACGGCGTAGACGAGGTCCAGGACGAGGGTCGCCGCGGCGGTGAGGACGAGAATCACCGCGTCCGAGCGGGTCGCCTTCGCCATCGCCCACAGCGAGCCGACCTCGACCATGCGGATCGCGGTGGCCAGCAGTACCCCGGCCAGGGCGGCCAGCGGGATCTTCGAGACAAGGGGCGCCGCCGCGAAGACGATTACCGCGAGGACCGCGGCGTGGGTGAGGGCGGCCAGCCGGGAGCCCGCGCCGGTGCGGACATTGACCGCGGTACGGGCGATCGCACCGGTAGCGGGGACGCCGCCGAAGAGCGGAGCGGCGATATTGGCGAGGCCCTGCCCGAACAGCTCCCGGTCCGGGTCGTGCTTCTGCCCCACCGTCATCCCGTCCGCGACCGAGGCGGACAGCAGTGACTCCAGGGCCGCGAGCGCCGCCACGGCCGCGGCCGGGCCGAGCAGGGTGCCGAGCGAACCGAGGTCCAGGAAACCGAGGGACGGCGCGGGCAGCCCGGACGGCAGGTCGCCGATCGGCTTCGCCGCGTCCAGCCGCGCGCACTGGGACACGACGGTCGCCGCGATGACCGCGAGGATGGAGAACGGGACGGTCGGCCACCGGCGGGCGCCGATCAGCATGACCACGGCCACCGCCCCGGCGAATCCGACCGCCGTCCAGTTCGGATGCCGCGCGAACGCTTCGACGGCCCGCCAGGTCACCACCAGCACCCGGTCACCCTCGGGCTTGGGCACGCCGAGCGCGTTCGGGACCTGTTGGAGCCCGATCACGCAGGCGATGCCGAGAGTGAAGCCCTCGACCACGGGTGCGGGCACGTATTGCATGTACCTGCCGGCCCGCAGCGCTGCCAACGCCACAAGCATGAGGCCCGCCATCAGCCCGACGGTCAGTACGCCGGTCGGCCCGTACTTGCCGACGATCGGCACCAGCACCACGGTCATGGCTCCGGTGGGCCCGGACACCTGGAGGTTGGACCCGCCGAACAGCGCGGCAAGCGCGCCGGCGACCACGGCGGTCGCCAGTCCCGCCTCGGCGCCGAGACCGGAGGAGACGCCGAAGCCGAGCGCGAGCGGCAGAGCCACGATCGCCACGGTGAGACCGGCCAGCAGGTCCCGCCGGGGGTCGCGGCGCATGTCCGCCAGGTCGGCGCGGGCTGGCAGGAGTGCGGTGAGCCGGGCCTTCGCCCCGCTGATCCCCGAAGTCATCGCGCGGCGACCTCGGCGTCCCGCAGCTCGGCCAGCAGTTCGCTGCGGCCGGCGAGCATCTCGGTCAGGATCCGGCGCGCAGCCTTCATCAGGTCGGCGACGTCCCCTCCGGCCAGCTCGTAGACGACGGTCGATCCCTCCCGGGTGGCGGTGACGATCCCGGACCGGCGCAGCACCGCCAGCTGCTGGGACAGGCCCGAGGGTTCCACCTCGATGGCGGCCAGCAGGTCCCGCACCGGCCGCGGTCCGTCCTGCAGCAGTTCCAGCACCCGTATCCGTACGGGATGCCCCAGCATCCGGAAGAACTCGGCCTTGGCCTGGTACAGCGGAACGGACACGAGCCCTCGGCTTCCCTACGACGACGCGGCCCGCATCGGAGCGGACACAGTCGACTAAGCATCTAACCAATTGCGAAATTTTGCAATTCCGCAGGTGCAGCTCACGGACGCCGGCGCTTCGGCGCTGCCCCTGGTGCGGGCCGCACGGCTCCCCTCGCGCCCCGCCGGGCGCACACTTGTAAGCGGAAGGCCATGCGTCATGAGCCGCACGTGGAGGTGAGCCATGAGCACCCTTGAGCTGCATGTCGACGTCGATGTTCCGGTCGACAGGGCCTGGGAGACGCTTCACCGGGTGGAGAACTACCCGCGCTTCGTGGACGGAGTGCGGGGCGCGCGTACGGAGGCGGGGGGCCGAGCACATCTGGAGGTCGAGGCAGGCGGCCGGGCCCGGGAGGTCGAGGCCGAGGTGACCGACCGCGGCGAGCACGTGATGGAGTGGCTCACCACGAGCGCTCCCGAGCTGACGGGCTCCTTCTCGGTCCAGCCGATCGACCAGAACCACACCCGGATCCAGGCACGGCTGGAGTACGACCCCGGCACGGTCCGGGACGCCTTCGGCGGGCCGAAGGGGTTCGCCCAGACGAACGCGATCGAACGGCTCGTCCGCAGCGATCTGGAGCACTTCAAGGAGTACCTGGAACGCGGGTGAGCGGCGCGCACACGGTGAGCGTGGCAGCGCCGGGCGGCGGCTACGCCGGTCAGGTCTCCATCACGGCATCGCAGTCCGGGCAGACCAGAGATGCGTGTTCCTCGGGGTACCAGGGCGCTCCCGGATGTTCGGCGGGCTTCCAGTCGGTCGTCTCCATGGCGAAGGTGTCCCTGCCGCAGAGGGTCCGCGGTCCCGCGGCCGTCCGCGACCCCGGTGCCGCGGGTGCCGCGTGCACCTTGCGGACGCGGCGTTCCACGCCACCCGCCGGTCCCGTGGCCCCGGTGGAGCGTGTTGCGCCCGGCCTGTCGAGTTCGTAGACGACGATCTCGCTCATGTCTCCACCGTAGGCGTCGCCACCTGATGGTGCGGTGAACCCGGCCGTGAACCCCGTACGCGGAGAACCGGACGATCTCGTGCGGGCCCTGGTGTCCGCCGGGGTCGGGGACGAGCGACTGCTCGCGGCCGTCCGGACGACGCCCCGCGCGGGATTCGTCCCGGCCGACCAGCAGGCCGCCGCCTACTTCGACGTGCCCATTGCGATCGGGCAGGGGCAGGTCACCACCCAGCCCTCGCTGTCCGCCATGATGATCGAGGGCCTTGAGCTGGACGGGTCTGAGCACGTCCTGGAGGTCGGCACGGGCCTGGGCTTCCAGACCGCTCTGCTCGCACAGCTGGCCGCGGACGTGGTCAGCATCGAGATGCGGCCGGACATAGCCCGCGAGGCGCGCGTGAATCTGGCACGTCAGGGCGTGCGGAACGTGGAACTGCGGGTCGGCGACGGCAGCGGCGGCGTGCCGGACCGGGCTCCGTACGACGCCGTCCTCGTGTCGGCCGCCTTCCCGGAGGTGCCCGCGCCGCTGGTCGCGCAGGTACGCCCGGGTGGCCGTCTGGTGCAGCCGATCGGGCCGGGGGGACACGAGCAGGTGGTCTGCTTCGGGCGTACCGCGGCGGGGCTGGCGCGGCTGCGGGTGGTGACCTCGGCCTGCTTCGTCCGGTTGCAGGGGCGATACGGCTTCCCGCTCGGCGAGGCGGAGTCGGATCCGGGCTCTCCCTAGTCGTGCGCGACGCGTATCCCTGGTCATGCGTGCCGCGTATCCCTAGTCGTCCGCGACGCGAACGACCGCCAGCGTGATGTTGTCGGGGCCGCCCGCGGCGATGGCCGCCTTCCACAGCTCGAAGGCGGCGCGGCCGTCGTCGTGCTCCCGCATCACCTCGTCGAGCACATCCGCGGGCAGCGGATCGGTCAGGCCGTCGGTGCAGACGAGGTAGCGGTCGCCGGGAGACAGGGACTCGGCCGTCACATGGGGGTGGACGGCGCGGTACGAGGGGCTGCCGCCCAGGCACTGGGTGACGATGGACGTGGTGCGCTGCCCCGGTTCGAGCGGCGGGCTGTCATCGACGCTCACCTGGCGCAGCCCGTCGCGGGAAGCCGCGTAGACCCGGCTGTCCCCCACGTTGAACACCAGCAGCGAGCCGGACTGTACGACGATGCCGGCGACCGTCGTGCCCATGGCGGTGAGCTCGGTCTCCTCCTCGCCGCCGGCGGCCGCGTACAGGGCGCGATTGCAGGCGTTCAGGGCGTCGCGGACGGCGTCCTCGGCGCTCAGGGCGGGTCCGACGGACGCGATCCGGCGGGCGACCAGGGCGCTGGCCACGTCGCCGCCGGGATGTCCGCCGAGCCCGTCGGCAACGGCGACGACAAGGGGCGTACCGAGCGGGAACATGAGGGTCTGCGGACTCTCCGTCACCGTGGCGCACAGGGTCCACGGCCCGATCACGAGGCTGTCCTCGTTCCGTTCGCGGAGCAGCCCGGGATGACTCAGCGCGCTCACCGCCACGTACCGCATGGAACGCCACCGCCTTCCCGGACGGGCCACGGCAGTCCGCCGGCTCGCTGTCCGCGGCTCAAGGGTAGGCGCTCGCCCCAGGAGCCGAGCTGCGCCGCGGCACCTCGGCGGGGCGTGAGCACAGGCCCCGGTGCCTGGAAACCCGGTGGAGACCGAAGGCCCGCCGTGCCTAGGCTCGCGGGATGAGCACTCGCACTTTCCGGATCACCGTCCGCGGGGCCTTCGACGGTCTCACCGACGCACAGCGGGCCGCACTGCTGGCCGACGCCGCCGAACACGACGTGCTGCGCGCCGCGTTCACCCCCGAAGGCAACCTGACCTACGACATCGCCGCCCGGTCGGCCTTCGTCTTCCGTTTCTCCGCCGCCGGGGAGGAAGAGGAGGACATCCTGGAGGCGACCGAGCGGGCCGAGGAGGCGGCGAAGGCCTGGCTGACCGAGCGCGGCTACGGCTTCAAGAACCTCCGCTCCACCGCCGAGGACCTCTCCCAGGCACCGATGGGCAAGCGGCAGCGACGCGCCGCGCGTGCGAACGGCGCATAAACTTGAGCACTCAAGGAGACCGCAATGAGCGGCCCCGAGGACACCGGGAGCGGGCGGTGAGGGGCCATGAGTGACGCCCTGGACGCGGCACTGCGACTGGTACGGGCCCAGGCGGCGCTCGTGCGGCGCTTCGACTCCCGGCTGAGCGGGTTGCACGGCGTGAGCCTCGCCGACTTCACCCTGCTGCTACGGCTGAGCCAGGCGCCCGGCGGCCGTATGCGGCGGGTCGATCTCGCCGAGGCACTGGGCCTGACGGCCTCCGGGGTCACGCGCGGGCTCGCGCCACTGGAGCGGATCGGACTGGTGACCCGCGAGGCGGATGCCCGGGACGCGCGCGTGGCGTACGCGTCGCTGACCGGGACGGGCCGCCGGCGGCTGAAGGAGATGCTCACGACGGCCGAGGAGACCGCCACCGAGGTCTTCGCGGCCCCGGCGTTGAACACCGAGGACATCACACAGCTGTCGGCCCTGCTGACCCGCCTCGGCGGCACCGGCCTGGCCGGGCCCTGAGGCCCAGCTTCACATCACCGTTTTTCGGCCCCGCCGTGGCGTGAACTCGCGGTGGGGCAGGTCACCTTGAGATGTGGCCGGATTGTGCGGGCCCCCCGCACAAGGGCATGGCATGCTCATGGCCGATCACGAGTTACCGACCGGTTCTACTAACTAGTAGCCAACTCGCCCGGTACCTCTCTGCCACCCCCCACTTCACCCAGGACCGACCATGCGCAGACGCATGCGGCACAGACGTGCCCTGCTGCCCGCCTTCGCCGTGACCACCCTCTTCCTCGCCGCGGCCTGTTCCTCGCCCACCTCGCACGCCGGACCGTCGGCCACCGCGGGGCACGACCGGCAGGTCGAGGTCGCGGACCGCTCCGCCGACGGTGCGGACCACTCGCTCGCCGTCGCCGCCGCACCCGCGACCACCGCCACGACCGCCGCGTCCGCCACGGGGGGGCCGGCCGGCTCCGGGCAGCGGGCGCACAGGACGTCGCTCTCCGTCACCTCGTACGACAGCCGCACCCGGCGAGCCGTCCTCACCGACAAGTCCAACAAGCCCGTCCCGCACAGGAGTTCATCCTCTTCGTCCCCGACCACCTCCCCCGTCCCGTCCAGCGCCCCGCACAAGACCTCCGTCGGTGATGTGATCGCCAGTGCGCCCGCACCCGGGGCACCGCACGGGCTGCTCGCCAAGGTCACCAAGGTGCTCGGCGAGACGGACGGCGGGACCGAGGTACAGACGGAACCGGCCACCCTCAACGCGCTGCTCGGCGACGAGACGGCCAAGGGCGCCGTACCGGTCGACCCCTCGTCCTTCGCCGTCGACAAGCTGCTTCCCGGTGTGAAGGTGTCCTGGGCGACGGCCGGCCACCTGCACGCCGGCCCGAAGGGTGCCACGGTGCCGCTCGGCAGCCTCCGGCTCGACGTGAGCGCCGGCATACCGACGGCCCCGAACGCCCCGGTCTCCGCAACCGCCTCGGTGCACGGTTTCGTCCAGGTCGCCCCGCAGGTCGACTTCGCCTACGGCGGCGCCGGTACCGATGCCCCGCCCGGCTCCGCCTACCTCGGCCTGTCCGGCGACTGGACCTCCGGCTGGGCGGTCGAGGGCCGGACCGCCGCGGCCACCGGCACGCCGCTGCGGATCCCGTTCGCCAAGCTGCACGCCGACCCCGTCCTCCAGGTCGGCCCGGTCCCTGTCGTCGTCAACCTGGACCTGACCGCTTACGTCCAGATCAGCGGCGACGGACGGATCACCGTCGACGTCCAGCAGAGCCTCAAGGGCGGCTTCAAGGCGGGCGGCACCTTCGGCCCGGTCAGGGGCTGGACACCGGTCAGCTCCTCGGACATGACGAGCACGCCCGTGCGCGCCTCCGTCACCACCGCCGGGAACATGAAGACGGCACTCGGCGCCGAGGCCTCGGTGGGCCTCTACGGCACCGTCGGCGTCACCGCCGACCTGGCGCCGTATCTGCGGGGCGAGGCCTCCGGCACAGTCACCGCCGCCACGGGCGGCGGGGCGAAGGCCTCGGGCACCTGGGGCGTGTACGGCGGGGTCGATCTGTCCGGGACCCTGCGGCTCCAACTGTCCGTCTTCGGCACACCGGTCATCCAGCGGAGCATTCCGCTGGGCACCCTGAACCGCGAGTGGAAGCTGGCGGGCGGCACCTTCTAGACACCCGCCTGCGCAGAACTGTCCTGCGCCGCCGGTATCCAGCCCTGGCGGCGCAGCACGGCCGACACGTCCGGCGCCCGGTAGTGCTCGCCCTTGAGGACCTTGCCGTCGGCCCGGCGGGCGACCTGTCCGTCCGGGCCGAGCTTGCTCATGTTGGCGCGGTGGATCTCGGCGATCACCTGGTCGAGGTCGATGCCGTGGACCAGCGCCGTGCCGTACGCCACGTAGACCACGTCCGCCAGTTCGTGCGCGAGCTTGTCCAGCGGGCCGTTGACCGCGACCTCGGCGACCTCCGCGGCCTCCTCGGCGAGCAGTTCCCCACGGTGCGCGGCCAGTTCGGGGTCCACCTCGGTCGGCGTACTGCGGGCGTCGAGGCCGAAGGCGAGGTGGAACTCTCGGACGAGGTCTGCGGGCGAAGTGCTCATGCGACGACTGTAACGGCCACCACTGACAGAGCCTTCCGTCCACTTCCGGGCCATGGACCGACCCCGCCCTGGTCAGCGTCGCGCCCGGCCTGGCAGGATCGCCGCATGTCCAAGGTGTTCCCCCGTATCAGCAGGCGCCGGGCGCTGCCGGCCACGGCCGCCGGTGCCGTGGTGCTCGGGCTGCTGCTGTGGTGGCTGCTGCCGCTGGGCGAGAAGCCGCCGAGCGGGGAGATCGTCTTCAGCACGGGCACGCCCCGGGGCGTCTACCAGGAGTACGGCGAGCGGCTGCGCGCCGAGTTCGCCAAGGACATGCCCAACTTGAAGGTGAAGCTGCTGAACAGCGCCGGCTCGCAGGAGAACGTACAGCGGGTGGCGACCGGCAGGGCCGACTTCACCATCGCGGCGGCCGACGCCGTGGAGGCGTACGAGTTGCGGCACGGAGGCGGCGCCGGGCGGCTGCGCGGGGTGGCCCGGCTCTACGACGACTACGTCCACCTCGTCGTGCGCAGCGACTCGGACATCAGAAACGTCGCGGACCTGCGGCACAAGCGGGTGGCGATCGGGCTGCCCGACTCCGGGGTACGGCTGATAGCCGACCGGGTGCTCAAGGCCGCCGGCATCGACCCCCGCAAGGACATCACCCCGGTCGCGGACGGCATCGACACCGGGCCGGACCGGCTGGAGCAGCGCAGGATCGACGCCTTCTTCTGGTCGGGCGGTCTGCCCACCAAGGGACTCGCCGCGCTGGCCCAGAGGGCCGCCTTCAAGTTCGTACCGATCGAGGGCGATCTGGTCACCAAGCTGCACAGCCAGAGCGAGGAGGCGCGCTACTACCGGGCCACCAACATCCCGGAGTCGGCCTACCCGGCCGTGCAGCAGGGCAACGAGGTTCCGACGATCTCCGTCTCCAACCTCCTGATGACCCGCGCGGACATGGACCCCCGGCTCACCGAATGGGTGACCCGCACGGTCATCAAGAGCCGCGACGACATCGGCGCCCTTGTCCACTCCGCCCAACTGGTCGATCTGCGCACCGCCATCTACACCGACCCGTTGCCCTTGCAGGAGGGCGCCCGGCGCTACTACCGCTCGGTCAAGCCGTAGCCCGGGCGCGCCCCGTTCCGCCGCCCGCGGCGGTGCCCGCCCGGCCCGGCCGCCGCCTCCGGCATCGCCGCTGCTCGCTGCGTCAGGATTCCCCGTGCCGAGGCACGGTCACCGTCACCCGCAGCCCCCGCGGCTCGTGGTGGGCGTAGTCGATCGAGCCTCCGCCCGCCATGAGCAACGCACGCACGATGGACAGGCCGAGGCCCGAGCCCTTGATGTTCTGGTGGCGGCCGCTGCGCCAGAACCGGTCGCCTACGCGCGCGAGTTCCTCGTCGGTGAGGCCGGGCCCGGTGTCGGTGACGACGACCGTGGAGCTGTCGCCGTCGGCGGCGACGGTGACCTCCACCGTGCCGCCCTCGGGGGAGAACTTCACGGCGTTGTCGATCACCGCGTCCAGGGCGCTGGACAGGGTGATCGGGTCCGCCCAGGCGGTCGTGGGCGGGCAGTCCCCGGTCAGCCGGACCCCCATGGCCTCGGCGGCCGGAGACCAGGCGGCGACCCGCTCCTCGGCGAGGGCGCCGATGTCGGTCAGCCTCAGGTCCGCCTCGGCGTGCTCGGCCAGCGCCAGGTCCAGCAGGTCGTCCAGGACCTGTGCGAGGCGTTTGCCCTCGGTGCGGACCGAGGCGATCTCCTCGTTGTCCTGGGGGAGTTCGAGGGCGAGCAGTTCGATGCGCAGCAGCAGCGCCGCGAGGGGGTTGCGCAGCTGGTGCGAGGCGTCCGCGACGAAGGCGCGCTGCTGCTCCAGCACGTCCTCGACGTTGTCCGCCATCTCGTTGAACGAACGGGCGAGCCGTCTGAGTTCCGGCGGCCCGCCACCGACCGCGACCCGTGACTTCAGCCGTCCGGTGGCGATGTCGTGGGTGGTGGCGTCCAGGACCCGTACCGGTCTGAGCACCCAGCCGGTCAGCCGCAGCGCCGCGCCGACGGCCAGCAGCATGGCCGCGATCTCGCCCGCCCCGATGACCAGCCAGCCGCGGAGGATCCGTGAACGCATCTGCCCGGTGGGCGAGTCGGTGACGACGACCGCCACGACGTCCCCGTCCCGGATCACCGGCGAGGCCACGACCAGCCGGCTGCGCTGCCACGGCCACACCTGCCGCGGGTCATGGCTGCGCCGGCTGAGCAGCGCCTCCTCGAAGGCGTTCCGCACCTCCCCCGTCCGCGGGACGAACCAGTCGTCGGGGGCGTTGGCCATCGCCGAGCCGTTGCGGTAGAAGACACCCGAGCGGATGCCGTAGACACCGTAGTAGCTGCCCAGTTCGCTGCGCAGGGCCGCCAGGCGCTCGTCGGTGCTGGTGCGGCGCGATCCGCTGGGCGCGTCGGTGACGAACTGGGCGAGCGCCGCGAAGCGTGCCGTGTCGTCGATGCGATCGACGACGACCTTCTGCTGCTGTGCGGCGGCCAGGCTGAGGGCGAGCGGCAGCCCGAGGGCGAGGAGGACGGCCGCCATCAGGACGATGAGCAGCGGCAGGAGCCGTGTGCGCACCCGTCCCCGCTAGGCGGCCGGGGCGACGAGCCGGTAGCCGACGCCGCGTACGGTCTCGATCAGCGCGGGCATGCGCAGTTTGGCGCGCAGGGAGGCGACGTGCACCTCCAGGGTGCGGCCGGTGCCCTCCCAACTGGTGCGCCAGACCTCGCTGATGATCTGCTCCCGCCGGAAGACCACCCCGGGGCGCTGCGCGAGCAGGGCGAGCAGATCGAACTCCTTGCGGGTCAGTTGGATGACCGAACCGTCCACGGTGACCTGTCGGGTGGGCAGTTCGATGCGTACGGGACCGAGCAGCAGGGCGCTCTCGCCGCCGGCCGCCGGGTCCTCGTGGACGGTGCGCCGGCTGACGGCGTGGATGCGGGCGAGCAGTTCCCCGGTGTCGTACGGCTTCACCACGTAGTCGTCGGCGCCCAGGTTGAGCCCGTGGATGCGGGAGCGGACGTCGGAGCGGGCCGTCACCATGATCACCGGGGTGCTGGTGCGTTTGCGGATCTTGCCGCAGACCTCGTAGCCGTCCTGGTCGGGCAGGCCCAGGTCGAGCAGGACCACACCGAAACCGTCGCCCTCGGGGACGAGCGCCTGCAGGGCCTCCTCGCCGCTGCGCGCATGAGTGACGTCGAAGCCGTGCCGCGCGAGTACGGCGGACAGGGCCGCGGCGACGTGGTTGTCGTCCTCGACGAGCAGCAGTCTCATCCCGGCCCCCTCCGGTTCAGCGGTCGTACGTCCTGGATTCACGTGGGCGGTACAGCTCACGCGCGCGTGCACCATGGCAGTGACGCCGATGGACTAGGACGGCGTCAAGAGGGTTCCGGTTGCCCGTCGCTTCCGTTATCCGGCCGATACGCGCAGGGGCGGCATGGGTCACGACCCGTGTCCGACAGCTACCGGATTGTGATGCTCAGATCTCCCTCAGATGTGATGACGCAGGTCACAGCCGCTCACTACTGTCCTCCGAAACCGAGGAGGACGGAGCCCGAGAGCGATGACCAATGTATCGGTGACCAAGGAAGAGGTGGTCACGTCCGGCGAACTGGTCGTCCTGAAGAGCGTCAACAAGCACTTCGGCGCGTTGCACGTTCTCCAGGACATCGACCTGACGATCGCCCGCGGCGAGGTCGTCGTGGTCATCGGGCCCTCCGGGTCCGGAAAGTCGACCCTTTGCCGCACCATCAACCGTCTGGAGACGATCGACTCGGGCACCATCGCCATCGACGGCAAGCCCCTGCCCCAGGAGGGCAAGGAACTGGCGCGGCTGCGGGCGGACGTCGGGATGGTCTTCCAGTCCTTCAACCTCTTCGCGCACAAGACCGTGCTCGAGAACGTGATGCTGGGTCAGCTCAAGGTCCGCAAGGCGGACAAGAAGCAGGCCGAGGACAAGGCCCGGTCCCTGCTCGACCGGGTCGGCGTGGGCACCCAGGCCGACAAGTACCCCGCCCAGCTGTCCGGCGGCCAGCAGCAGCGCGTCGCCATCGCCCGCGCACTGGCGATGGATCCGAAGGTCATGCTCTTCGACGAGCCGACCTCCGCCCTCGACCCCGAGATGATCAACGAGGTCCTCGAGGTCATGCAGCAGCTCGCCCGCGAGGGCATGACGATGGTCGTCGTCACCCACGAGATGGGCTTCGCCCGATCGGCTGCGAACCGTGTGGTGTTCATGGCCGACGGCCGGATCGTCGAAGAGGCTGCGCCCGACCAGTTCTTCAGCAACCCGCGCAGCGACCGGGCCAAGGACTTCCTGTCCAAGATCCTGCACCACTGACGACGCCGGCCGCCCCGCGCCCCTGGGTCGCCTTTCCAGGCCGTGGGTTGCCTTTTCCAAACGGACCTCGTTCCGCACTCCCTCAAAGGACGTTCACCATGAAGCTCCGCAAGGTCACCGCCGCCTCGGCCGCCGTACTCGCGCTCGCCGTGGGCGCCACCGCGTGCGGCGGCGGCAAGAAGGACGACAACGGCTCCTCCGGCGGCGGCAAGAAGATCGCCATCGGCATCAAGTTCGACCAGCCGGGCCTCGGCCAGAAGACCCCGCAGGGCTACTCGGGCTTCGACGTCGACGTGGCCACCTATGTCGCCAAGAAGCTCGGTTACAGCGCGGACCAGATCGAGTGGAAGGAGTCGAAGAGCGCCGACCGCGAGACCATGCTGCAGCGCGGGGACGTCGACTTCATCGCCGCCACGTACTCGATCACGCCGAAGCGTGAGGCGAAGGTCGACTTCGCCGGCCCGTACCTGCTGGCCCACCAGGACGTGCTGATCCGCGCGGACGACAACTCCATCAAGTCGCCGGCGGACCTGAACCAGAAGAAGCTGTGCTCGGTGACCGGCTCGACCTCGGCGCAGAACGTGCACGACAAGCTGGCCCCCAAGGCGCAGCTCCAGCAGTACCCGACGTACTCGGCGTGCCTGACCGGTCTGCAGAGCAAGGCGATCGACGCCCTGACCACGGACGACTCGATCCTCGCCGGCTACGCCGCCCAGGCCCAGTTCAAGGGCAGGTTCAAGCTCGGCGGCTTCAAGATGACCAACGAGAACTACGGCATCGGCGTCAAGAAGGGCAGCGACCTCAAGGCCAAGATCAACAAGGCGCTGGAGGAGATGGTCTCCGACGGTTCCTGGAAGGCGGCCGTGGAGAAGAACTTCGGCCCGGCCAACTACAAGTACGAGCCCGCCCCGAAGATCGGCGACATCAAGAGCTGAGGAAACGCCCGGCAGGTGCGCCGTCCCTGACGGCGGCGCACCAGGGCATCCCTACACGCGGAAGCGCGGGAGACGTGTTCGACTTTCTTGACAAGTACGACGTGCTGGGCGCCTTCTGGACGACGGTGCAGCTCACGCTGCTCTCGGCCGTGGGCTCCCTGGTCTGGGGCACCCTGCTGGCCGCCATGCGGGTGGGCCCGGTGCCGCTGATGCGCGGTTTCGGCACCGCCTACGTGAACATCGTGCGGAACATCCCGCTCACGGTGATCATCCTGTTCGCCTCGCTCGGGCTCAACCAGACGCTGCTCATCGACATGGGCTCGAAGCAGGTCGACACGACCAACTTCCGGCTGGCCGTACTCGGTCTGGTCGTCTACACGTCGGCCTTCGTGTGCGAGGCGATCCGGGCCGGCATCAACACGGTGCCGGTCGGCCAGGCGGAGGCCGCCCGGGCCATCGGCCTGAGCTTCACCCAGGTGCTGGGCCTGATCGTGCTGCCGCAGGCCTTTCGCGCGGCCGTCCTCCCGCTGACCAATGTCCTGATCGCCTTGACGAAGAACACGACGGTGGCGGCCGCGATCGGCGTGGCGGAAGCGGCGCTCCTGATGAAGAAGATGGTGGAGAACGAGGCGCAGTTGCTGCCGATCTCGGCAGTCATCGCCTTCGGGTTCTGCTGCCTGACCCTGCCGACGGGTCTGATCCTCGGATGGGTGAGCAAGAAGGTGGCGGTGAAGCGATGAGTTCGGTCCTGTACGACGCCCAGGGCTCCCGCGCCAAGCGGCGCAACGTCCTGTACACGGCGGGCTTCCTCGTCGTCCTAGCGGCCGTCCTGTGGTGGGTGTACAAGGCCCTGGACGACAAGGGCCAGCTGGACTGGGTGCTGTGGAAGCCGTTCTTCAGCTCCGAGGCGTACTCGACGTACATCTGGCCGGGTCTGCAGAACACCTTGAAGGCGGCGGCCCTGGCGATGGTCATCGCGCTTCCGCTGGGCGCCTTCTTCGGCATCGCCCGGCTCTCGGACCATGTGTGGGTGCGGATACCGGCGACGGTCGTGGTCGAGTTCTTCCGTGCGATTCCGGTGCTCGTCCTGATGATCTTCGGCAACGAGCTGTACAGCCAGTACACCAACGTGAGTTCCGACGACCGTCCGCTGTACGCGGTCGTCACCGGCCTGGTGCTGTACAACGCGTCCGTGCTCGCCGAGATCGTCCGCGCGGGCATCCTCGCCCTGCCGAAGGGCCAGTCCGAGGCGGCCATGGCGATCGGTCTGCGCAAGGGCCAGGTGATGCGGCTCATCCTGCTGCCGCAGGCGGTCACCGCGATGCTCCCGGCGATCGTCAGCCAGCTCGTGGTCATCGTGAAGGACACCGCGCTCGGCGGTGCCGTCCTCACCTTCCCCGAACTGCTCGCTTCGGCGAACACGATGAGCGGCTACTACGGCGCCAACACCATCGCGTCCTTCACGGTGGTGGCGGTGATCTTCGTGATCATCAACTTCTCCCTGACCTCGTTCGCGAGCTGGCTGGAGGGCCGGCTGCGGCGCGGCAAGAAGTCGACCGGGGCAGTGCTCGGCGTGGAGGACACCGTGGGCGTCGCGGGCCACGCGGGAACGGGAACCGCGGCCTGACACCAGGTCAGGCCCGAACGCATCACCCGGAGGCAGTGGCGTGATCGCCACTGCCTCCGGTCGCTTGACGCAAACTCTGCCAATGGGTTGCATACGTTCTGTGATCGTGCACCCCGCTCCCCCTTCCTGTTCACTTGTCTCCGTCAGGGCATCGTCACGGGCAGGGGGCGCCGCGTCATGGACCCGGTGATCATCGTCGGAGCGGGGCCGGTCGGACTTACGCTCGCCCTGGCGCTGGCCCGCCAGGAGGTGCCGTGCGTCGTCCTGGACGAGGGCCCCGGCAAGGACGAACCCCGTCCGGCGCGCACCGTCGTCCTGCGCGAGGACACGGCCGCCCTGCTGGAGCGGCTGACCGGGGTGGCGCTCGGTGAACAGGGTGTGCGCTGGGCCGGATGGCGGTCCCTCAGGCGCAAGCAGGTGATGAGCGAGATCACCTTCGGGGCGGCGGACCCCGCCGCCCCGCTGCACATCGCCCAGCACGTCCTCGGCGGCGCCCTGCGCGCGGCCATCGCCGACGAGCCACTGGTGAAGGTGGCCGTGGACAGCCGTCTGGACTCGATCGAGCAGGAGCGTTCCGGCGTCACCGCGCACACCCGCGGCCTGAACGGCACCTGGTGGCGCGGCAGTTACCTGGTCGGCTGCGACGGACCGCGCTCGACGGTGCGCAAACTCCAGGACATCCGCTTCCCCGGCCGTACGGCGGTGGAGCGGCACGCGGTCGCCGCGCTGCGCACGGAACTTCCGTGGCAGGGTCGGGCGTTGCTCCATCGGACGCCGCCGTGGCGGCAGTCCGGGCCCCCGGCCGGGGAGGTGACCGCCCGCCCCCTCCCGGACGGCGTGTGGCGCCTGGACTGGCTGCTGCCACCGGGCAAGGACCTGGTCACGCCCGAGATCCTGGTGGCCCGGATCCGCGAGACGCTCGCGGGCTGGACGGACGGCTCCACACCGGCGTACGAGCTGCTCGACACCGGTGTCCACACGGTGCACCACCGGCTGGCCCGCCGGTGGCGCGTCGGCCGGGTCTTCCTCGCCGGGGACGCGGCCCATCTGCTCGGCGCGCTCGGCACCCAGGGGCTGGACGAGGGCCTCAGGGACGCCGACAACCTCGCCTGGAAGCTGGCCCCGGCCTGGCACCACGGCCCGCGCGAGGCGCTGCTGGACAGCTACCAGACCGAACGGCGCGCGGTGGTCGCCGCCCGGCTGCGCGCCGCCGACCAGGTGCTGCCGGTGCTGCGCGGCGCCGGCGGCCTGCGCCAGATCGTCCCGGGAGCGGGGCGCGGCCATGACGCGCTGCTCATGGACGGTCACTTGGGGCGCGGGCCGCTCGGTGCGCCGGGGGCGTACGCCAACTCGCCGCTCGCGCCCCGGCATCTGGAGGGTGAGATCCCGGTCGACACCCCGGCCGGAGCACCCGTCACCGACGTACGGGTCACCGCGGAGGATGGTTCCTTCGTTCAACTGCGCGACCGGCTCGGCCGCGGCGCCCTGCTCGTCGTGCTGATCGCGCCCGGCACGGGGGTGTGGGACCGCAAGCACTGGGTCTCCGCCGGAGTGATGCCCCGGCTCGCGGCGGCCGTGACCGCGCTGCCCTACCCCGCCGAACTGCTGGTCGCCGAGAGCTACCCGGGTGCGCCGGCGCACAGCGTGCTGCTCGTGCGCCCCGACGGCCACCTGATCACCGCGCTGAGCGGCGTTCGTCCGGCCGACCTCTACGCGGCGGCGGAGGCGGCGGTGGGCGGCGCGGCCAAGGAGGAGCCGGCCCAGGCGGCCTCCGCCGCCCGCTGACCGCAGCCCCGTCACCCTCTGTCCACATGGTGACGGTGAGTTGACCGGAGTACACCGGCATGCTGTACTCCGGACCATGACCGACACCTGCGTGCGTCTGTGGCGGAGGGTCCATATGGACCTCGTCCGCTATGCGGGCTGCGTGTGTCGCCCGTCCTGCTGAATTCGCATCCCTCTTCCTGTCCGGGCGCCGCGGTGCGCCCGTTCCGCGAACCTTCTTCAGGCTTCAGGACGGTGTACGTGTCTGTCTCTCCCGCTCCCGTGTCCCCTGCCGTCGGCTCGGCACCCACCCAGGCGGACCTCCTCGACTTCGTCCGGCGCACGGCCGCCGACGCAGAGCTGATCGCCTCCCTTCCGCTCGACCCGGAGGGCCGCACCTGGGTGCGGCTGCAGGGTCCGGGCGGCAGCGAGGCATGGCTCATCGGCTGGCCGCCCGGAACCGGCACCGGCTGGCACGACCACGCCGACTCGGTCGGCGCGTTCCTCACCGCCTCGGGCGTTCTCAAGGAGAACTCGCTCGCCGCCCGGCTGCCGACCGACGGCTGGAAGACCCTGGAACTCACCGAGGACGTGGACCGCGCACGCCGGATGCCCGCGGGCGAGGGCCGCTCCTTCGGCTGCCACCATGTCCACGAGGTCCTCAACGAGTCCCCCGACGAGCACGCGATCTCCGTGCACGCCTACTACCCGCCCCTGCCGCGCATCCGGCGCTACAGCCGTACGGGGCATGTGCTCCGCCTCGAGCAGGTCGAACGCCCGGAGGACTGGCAGTGAGCGGCACCATCGGTCAAGCCCCGGTCGGCATCGACGAGTTGCTGGAGCGGGTGCGCGCCGGCTACCGGCGCATAGAGGCTCGGGAGGCGCACGAGGCGGCGCGGACCGGCGAGGCGCTGCTGGTCGACATCCGGTACGCGGCCCTGCGCGAGCGGGACGGGCTGATCCCCGGCGCTCTCGTCATCGAGCGCAACGAACTGGAGTGGCGTCTCGATCCCCAGGGCAGCCACCGCGTCCCCGAGGCAACCGGCCACGACCTGCGCGTCGTGGTGATCTGCAATGAGGGCTACGCCTCCAGCCTCGCGGTCGCTTCCCTCCGGCAACTGGGCCTGCACCGGGCCACGGACCTCGTGGGCGGCTTCCAGGCGTGGCGGGCCGAGGGCCTTCCAGTGGAGCCGACAACGCCCGGTTGACCCACCGCGGACGCGAGGGGTTCGCAGAACCCGATGGCTCCCCGCTCTGCGCACCGAAGACTCAGAAGTCGCCTTCTCCCAGGAAGTCCGTGTCCTCGCCCTCTTCCTCCAGGGCCTGGCGGACGACACGGAGGGCCATGCCCTCGGGGTAGCCCTTGCGGGCGAGCATCCCGGCGAGCCGGCGGAGCCGCTTGTCACGGTCGAGGCCACGGGTGGCGCGCAGTTTGCGGTCCACGAGTTCGCGGGCCGTCGCCTCCTCCTGCTCGGAGTCGAGCTGGGAGACGGCCTCGTCGATCAGGGTCTTGTCGACCCCTTTGGTGCGCAGCTCCTGGGCGAGCGCCCGGCGCGCAAGCCCCCTGCCATGGTGCCGGGACTCCACCCAGGCGTCGGCGAACGCGCTGTCGTCGATCAGCCCGACCTCCTCGAACCGCGACAGCACCTCCTCGGCCACGTCCTCGGGGATCTCCCGCTTGCGCAGGGCGTCCGCGAGTTGCTTGCGGGTGCGCGGGGTCCCGGTGAGCAGGCGCAGGCAGATCGCCCGTGCCCGCTCAGCCGGGTCCCCTGAAGACTCCCCCCGCTCGGCCCTCGACGAGGAAGGGGCGCCTTCGTCCTCCTCGGGCGCGTCCCCGAAGCCGCGCCGCCGTCGGCCGCGCCCGCGCTCGCCCCGCGGGCCGACGCCGCCTCGGGAGCGCCGGCCGGGCGAGCCGCCCCCGTACGGCTCGTCGCCCGTGTCACCCCGGTGGGCGCCGCCGGCATCCCCGTACCCGCCGGTGCCGCGGTACTCGTCGTGACCCTCGTAACCGTCGTCCGGGTATCCGTCGTCGCTGCCCGGGGCGGCGCCCGGGTGGCCCCCGGTGCCCCTCCCCCGTGGGGCACCGGGGGTGGCGTACTCGTACTCGGCCCAGTCGGTTCGTCGTGTCACGGGTCAGCTCTTGGCTGCGGCGGCCTTGGGCTTGGTGGCCTTGGCGGCTGCCGGGGCGGGCGCCGCCTTGGCGTCGTCGGCGGCCGCGGCGGTGACCGCGGCGTCCCCGCCCGGCTCGGCGGCGGGCTCCTCCGGCCGGACACCGACGCCCAGCTTCTCCTTGATCTTCTTCTCGATCTCGTTGGCCAGATCGGGGTTGTCCTTGAGGAAGTTGCGCGCGTTCTCCTTGCCCTGGCCGAGCTGGTCGCCCTCGTACGTGTACCAGGCACCGGCCTTGCGGACGAAGCCGTGCTCCACGCCCATGTCGATCAGGCCGCCCTCGCGGCTGATGCCCTGGCCGTAGAGGATGTCGAACTCGGCCTGCTTGAAGGGCGGGGCGACCTTGTTCTTCACGACCTTGCAGCGGGTGCGGTTGCCGACCGCCTCCGTGCCGTCCTTCAGGGTCTCGATGCGGCGGATGTCGATACGCACCGAGGCGTAGAACTTCAGCGCGCGGCCACCAGTCGTGGTCTCCGGGGAGCCGAACATCACGCCGATCTTCTCGCGGAGCTGGTTGATGAAGATCGCGGTGGTCTTGGACTGGTTGAGCGCGCTGGTGATCTTCCGCAGGGCCTGGCTCATCAGCCGGGCCTGGAGACCGACGTGGCTGTCGCCCATCTCGCCCTCGATCTCCGCGCGCGGGACGAGCGCGGCGACGGAGTCGATGACGATCAGGTCGAGGGCACCGGAGCGGACCAGCATGTCCACGATCTCCAGGGCCTGCTCGCCGTTGTCGGGCTGGGAGAGGATCAGGTTGTCGATGTCGACGCCGAGCTTGCGCGCGTACTCGGGGTCGAGGGCGTGCTCCGCGTCCACGAAGGCGACCTGACCGCCGGCCTTCTGGGCGTTGGCCACGGCGTGCAGGGTCAGGGTCGTCTTACCCGAGGACTCCGGGCCGTAGATCTCGACGACACGGCCACGCGGCAGGCCACCGACGCCGAGGGCGACGTCGAGCGCGGTCGACCCGGTCGGGATGACCTCGATGGGCTCCTTCGACCGCTCGCCCATGCGCATGACCGCGCCCTTGCCGAATTGCCGTTCAATCTGCGCGAGCGCGGCGTCGAGCGCCTTCTCGCGGTCGGTTCCTGCCATGGGTTCCACCCGGTTTGCTTGAGTCGATCGCTTCACGTCAAAGACGCTAACGCCTGCCACTGACAATGCGCCCCGACGCAGGCCCAGCCTGTGGATAACCCTGGGACTTCTTCCCGCAAAACGGGGCGAAATCCACCGCCAAAGCCTCGCCTGAGCCTCCATAAGAATGGATGTTCGATTTTGGTGTCAAGCACACCACCCGGTGCCCGGAACCCGTGCTCCGGCGCCCCGCACCGCTACTCCCGGCGGCGTACGGCGGGTGTCTTCGGCCGGACGACGACCGGGCGTGCCGCTCCCGGGAGCCTTGGCCCATGAACAATCCGCGCGCCGTCGACCGCCTCTGTCATGCGACGGGGCTGCTTCTCGTCCTGTCCGGTCTCGGGCACCTGGGCGTGTTCGCGGTGGACGGGGGCCCGTGGGTCGGCCCTGTCTCCTGGCGCAAGCCCGTCACGTTCGGACTGTCCTTCGGGCTGACGCTCATCGCGATCACATGGGTCACGTCGTATCTGCACGTCGGCCCGAGGCTGCGCTCGGCCCTGCTGCTCGTCCTCGCCGCCGACTGCGTGGTGGAGGCCGGCGGGATCACCCTCCAGGCGTGGCGCAGGGTGCCCTCGCACCTGAACATGGAGACCCCCTTCGACGCGGCGGTGTCCATGACCCTCGCGGTCGGCGGCGGTGTCCTGGTCGCCCTGCTCACGGTGTTCGCCGTCGCGTCCTCCCGGCACCGGCCGACAGGCCCGGCCGGAATGCCGCTCGCGGTCCGCTCCGGGTTCGCGATCCTGCTGGTGGCACTGGCCTCCGGGGCGGCGATGATCGCGCGCGGGGTCGTACTGACCCGCACCGGCCATCAGGAGGCCGCGTACCGTTCGACGGCCCCGCTCAAGCCCCTGCACGGCGTGAGCCTGCACGCCGTGCTCGCCCTGCCCGCGCTGGCCTGGCTGCTGTCCCGCTCGCCCTGGAGCGAACGGACACGCCGTCGGATCGTGGCCACAGCGGTCGGCTGCTATACGGCGGCCGTCGCCGCAGCGGGAGTGTGGGCGGTGCTGACGTACCGATGACGGGACCCAGGCGGCACCGGCCCACCCCGTGCCTCTCCGGTCACCGGCCCGCGGCGTTTCCGAGGCGCACCGCCCTACGACGACTCCTCCGGCTCGGGCTGCACGGCCCGCGGTCGGCGTATCCGCGCCAGCACCCCGGCACCGCCCGGGCCCCGGCTCCGGTGCCCGTGCACCCTGGGGTCGTCCGTGACGGCGTAGCGCTTCACATACGCCCCGAGGAACGCCTGGAGGGTGGCCACCGCCGGGATGGCGATCAGCGCGCCGACGGCGCCCAGCAGCGCGGTGCCGGCGATGACCGAGCCGAAGGCGACCGCGGGGTGGATGTCGACGGTCCTGGCGGTCAGCTTGGGCTGGAGCATGTAGTTCTCGAACTGCTGGTAGACCACCACGAAGGCCAGCACCCACACCGCGTACCAGGGGTCGACGGTGAACGCGATCAGCATCGGCAGCGCGCCGGCGAGATAGGTGCCGATGGTCGGGATGAACTGCGAGACCAGGCCCACCCAGACGCCGAGCACGGGCGCGTACGGCACGCCGAGGGCCAGGAGCAGGATGTAGTGGGCGATGCCGGAGATGAGCGCCATCAGGCCGCGCGAGTAGAGGTAGCCGCCCGTCTTGTCGACGGCGATCTCCCAGGCGCGCAGCACCTCGGCCTGACGTGCGGGCGGCAGGACGGAGCACAGGGCGCGGCGCAGCCGGGGACCGTCGGCCGCGAAGTAGAAGGAGAACAGCCCCACCGTCAGCATCTGGAACAGCCCGCCGAGCACCTGTGCGGAGACGTCGAGGACACCGGCGGCGCTGTTCTGCGCGTACTTGCGCAGCCAGTCGGAGTGGAGCAGGCCCTCCTGGACGTCCACCCGCCGCAGCTCGGTGTGGAAGCTCTCGTTGATCCAGTTGATGAGCGAGTCAAGGTAGTCCGGGAAGCCCTCGACCATCTTGATGATCTGGCCGGCCAGCATGGAGCCGAGCAGGGTGACGAACCCGGCGACGGCGATCGTCAGCCCGAGGAAGACCAGGAAGGTGGCCAGCCCCCGGCGCATGCCGCGGGCGGCCATCCGGCTCACCGCGGGCTCTATCGCGAGGGCCAGGAAGAACGCGATCAATATGTTGATCAACAGACCGGTCAGCTGGTGGAAGGCCCAGCTGCCGAGCTGGAACGCGGCGATCAACGCGAGCGCGAGCACCATGGCGCGCGGCAGCCAGCGCGGCATGCGGCCGACCGCGGCGACGGCGTCGGGAGCCGTGGGCCGCTCGGGCCGTGTCGTGCCGGTCGCTGCCGCGTCCCCGGTCAGCGACTCGTTGTCCTCGTCAATCGGTGCCACCGGCCAAGTCTCGCCCACGCCACCGACAACCGGCGCCCACCTGCGATCTTCGTGACCGATCGGTGCCGTACGGCCGGTCTCTTCACGGACGAATCGGAAGCTTCCAGGCAGCGCGTCAGCGCCGCTCGCCCGGCACGTTCATGACCGTGCAGACCACGCGCCACACGTCCTTCGCGTCCCAGCCGGCGTTCAGCGCCTCGTGCACCGTGCGCCCGCCCAGCTCGGACATGACGTGATCGCGCGCGAAGGTGTCGGCGTACCCCGGACCGAAGTGTTCCGCCATCCGCTGCCAGAAGACCGTCAACCGCATGACTCCAGTATCCCGCCCCTGGGGGTGGGCCCCGGCCGGGAGCGCTTGCCGAGACCGCTTTCCGTCCTACGGTCTGACGCATGGCCGAAACAGGAGCTTCCCCACTCCCTTCCACGCCCCCGGCGCGCTCCCCGCTCTTCCGCGCCGAGCACTTCGTGTGGCTCACCGCGCGCGTGCTGGAGCAGCGCCTCTTCGCGTACCACTTCCTGCACGGCACCCCGGACGCGGTCGAAGCGGCACTGGACGCCTACCGCAACGAGGACGGCGGGTACGGGCACGCGCTGGAGCCCGATCTGCGCGGCCCCGTGAGCCAGCCCCTGCACTCTGCGCACGCGCTGCGCGTCCTGGACGACATCGGGCGCTGCGGCGGGCAGCGGGTCGAGCGCGTGTGCCGCTATCTGACCTCGATCTCCACCGCGGACGGCGCCCTGCCGGCGATCCATCCCAGCCAGCGCGGATATCCGGTGGCACCGTTCGTCCCGGTCGTCGACGACCCTCCCAGCGCGCTGCTCGCCACGGGACCGGTGGTGGGGCTGCTGCACGGCAACGAGGTGTGGCACGCCTGGCTGTTCCGGGCCACCGACTTCTGCTGGCAGGCCGTGGAGTCCCTGGAGAAGTCCCATCCGTACGAGGTGGAGGCCGCCGTGGCCTTCCTGGACTCCGCTCCCGACCGCTCGCGCGCTGAGGCCGCCGCGGACCGGCTCGGCCGCCTGGTGCGGGAGCAGCGGCTCGCGGCCCTGGAGCCGGACCGGCTCGACGCGTATCCGGTCGCGCCCGGTTACGCTCCGGGCGAGCATCACTTCCCGCACGACTTCGCCAGGACTCCGGACTCACTCGCGCGCGCGTGGTTCACGGACGACGAGATGGCACGGTCCCTGGACCACCTGGCCGCCGAGCAGCAGGACGACGGCGGCTGGCCGATCCGGTGGCACCAGTGGGCACCGGCCCCCGCACTGGAGGCACGCCCCCGGGTGACGATCGAGGCACTGCGCACCCTGCGGGCGTACGGCCGTTTCGTCGGGTGAGCCGGTGGCGTACGGCCGCCCGCCCGGCGTCCGGGCCCGACCGGTTCGCGCGCGGAACCGCCCCCGTGAGCCGCGTCGGCCCGCGTCGGTCCCGCGTCATCCGCCGAGGGCCCGTACGCCCGCCGTCACGATCACGGCCGCCGCGACGACCAGCAGGAACGGCGCACGCAGCACGAGCGCCACGGCGGCCGCGCCGAGCCCCGCGACCCGTGCGTCCAGCACGAGACCGTGCCCGTCGGCGAACGTCTGCTGAGCCGTGAGCGCGGCGAGGAGGGCGACGGGCAGCAGGGCGGCGAGCCGCCGTACGAACGGTCGCTCCATGGCGCCCGCGGGCACCAGCAGCCCGGCGAGCTTGACGGCGTAGCAGCCGAAGGCGGTCAAGGCGATCGCTGTCCAGGTGTTCACCGGTCCTCCTCCGCTGCGGCGCCGCCGTTCGGTCCGCTCACCGGCTCGCCCTGTGGGCCGCGTGGCCTTCTGCGTCCCTCGGCGACCAGAGCGATCGGTGCCGCCAGGGCCGCCACCAGGACCGGGACGCCGGCCGGGAGGACGGGCAGCAGACCGAGGCCCAGCAGGACCGCCAGGCCGGCGACCGCGCGCTCGGTGGCCGTCCGCAGCATCGGCGCGAGCAGCGCCAGGAACACGGCGGGCCCGGCCGCGTCCAGCCCCCACGCGCGCGTGTCGCCGATCGCCTTGGCGCCGAGCGCGCCGAGCAGCGTGGTGAGGTTCCAGAGCGCGTACAGCGTGAGCCCGGTGACGGTGAAGCCGATCCGCCGGGCGCGCCGGGTCGGCTGGGCCAGGGTGACCGCCGTGGTCTCGTCGATCACCCACTGGGCGGCGAACGGCCGTACCCCGCGCGGGAGGCCGAGCAGCTGCGACAGCCGCAGCCCGTAGAAGGCGTTGCGCACGCCGAGGAAGAAGGCGCCGGCGGCCGCCGTGAACGGACTGCCTCCCGCGGCGAGCGCTCCGACCAGGGCGAACTGGGATGCGCCGGTGAAGACCAGGAGGCTGAGCGCGCAGGTCTGGAGCAGTCCGAGCCCGCTGCCGGCCGAGGTCACCCCGAAGGCGAATCCGGACAGGCCGACGGCGACGCCGACCCCGAGGGCGTCCCGTACGACGGCCCGGTCGGACTTGTCCGCGCCGTCGGCGGTCATGTCCGCGAGTGCTGTCTGCTGTGCCACGCCGCAGACGGTACGGACGTCCCTCACCCCGGGTCTTGTACGTTCTTGCGCCCGCGCATGTTCTTCGGCTCGCCGGTGTTCCTGCGCTCGCGCTGGTAGGCGCCCGGGGGCACGCCGATGATCCGGGTGAAGTGCCGGTTGAGGTGCGGCTGGTCGGTGAAGCCGACCGCGGTCGCCGCCTCGGCGGGGGGCGACCCCGCGTCCAGCAGGAGCCGCGCGCGGCGCACGCGGGCGTCGGTCAGCCAGGTGTGCGGCGGCATGCCGTACGCGTCACGGAACGCCCGCAGGAGCGCGAACGGGCTGGTGCCGAGGTCGGCAGCCAGCCGTTCCAGGGTCGGCGGCTCGGCCATCCGCTCGTCCAGCACCGCACGCGCGCGTGCCGCGATACCGGCTCCGGCCGTGCGGACCGGCCGCTGGGGCAGCGGTCCGCCGTTCAGTCGCAGCAGTCTCGTCACGGCGACCCGCAGCAGGGTGTCGGCGGCCAGCGCGTTGCCCTCGTCGGCGGCGCGCAGCACCTGGTGGACCAGGCGGACGGTGTAGGGGTCGTCGAGGACGGGACTGACGAAACCCGGCGTGCCCCGGATGGTGGTGGTCTCGGCGGCGATCGCGGCGACCACCTCGGGCGAGGGGTAGACCGCGCCGTACCGCCAGCCCTCGGGGACGCCGGCGCGCCCGGTGTGAGCGGTGTCGGGGTTGACCAGGGCGAGGGCTCCCGCGCCCGCGGACACGTCGGAGCCGCGGTGGTGGAAGACCTCGACGCCGTCGGCTATGGCCGCGATCACGAAGTGCTCGTGGGTGTGCCGGACGAAGGTCTTGTGGATGTACCGGGCCCGCAGGAGGTCCACGCCCGGCAGGTCGTCGTACCGCCAGTGCCGCGCACGCTCCACCGGCCGACGCCCGCCCGTCTCCCCGCCCGTCCGTTGCTCGCCCCGCCGAGCCGCACCCGCCATGCGTCCATTCTCCGCCCACCGCCCGCACCCCCCGCGGCCCGCTCCCCGTCCCACAGTCCCGCAGCCGCCACTACATCACTGCCCGCGACCGCGCCCCGGGGCCCACTCCCTGCCGCACGGCGTTTGCCCAGGTCAGGGTGATTGTCAGTGGCCGGGTGCAACATGGACGCATGGTCAGCTCCGCACACCGAGCCCTCGACGGCTTCTCACCCGCGACCCGCGGCTGGTTCACGGGGGCGTTCTCCGCGCCCACCGCGGCCCAGGCCGGCGCGTGGCGGGCCATCGGTGCGGGCTCGGACGTGCTGGTGGTGGCCCCGACAGGCTCGGGCAAGACGCTGGCCGCGTTCCTCGCCGCCCTGGACCAGCTGGCCGCGACCCCGCCCCCGGCCGACCCGAGGAAGCGCTGCCGGGTGCTCTACGTGTCCCCGCTGAAGGCCCTCGCGGTCGACGTCGAGCGCAACCTCCGCAGCCCGCTGACCGGCATCCGACAGGAATCCGTGCGCCTGGGCCTGCCCGAGCCCGAGGTCAGGGTCGGCATCCGCTCCGGCGACACCCCGGCGGCCGAGCGGCGCGCCCTGTCCACCCGCCCGCCGGACATCCTGATCACCACCCCCGAGTCGCTGTTCCTGATGCTGACCTCGGCCACGCGCGACGCGCTCACGGGCGTGGAGACGGTGATCCTGGACGAGGTGCACGCGGTCGCGGGCACCAAGCGCGGCGCCCACCTCGCGCTCTCCCTGGAGCGACTCGACGAGCTGCTGCCGAAGCCGGCCCGCCGGATCGGCCTGTCGGCGACGGTCCGTCCGGTGGACGAGGTGGCCCGGTATCTCTCGCCCCGGCGCAAGGTGGAGATCGTTCAGCCGGAGTCCGGCAAAGAGTTCGACCTTTCCGTGGTCGTCCCGGTCGAGGACATGGGCGGACTGGGCGGCTCCCCGGCGACGGACGCTGCCGAGGGCGGGGAGCGGCCGTCGATCTGGCCGCATGTGGAGGAGCGGATCGCCGACCTGGTCCAGTCCCACCGCTCCACGATCGTCTTCGCCAACTCCCGGCGGCTCGCCGAGCGGCTGTGCAACCGGCTCAACGAGATCGCCTACGAACGGGCGACCGGCGAGACCCTGGACGAGCACCACGCGCCGGCCCAGCTGATGGGCGGCTCCGGCGCGGCCCAGGGCGCACCCCCGGTGATCGCCCGCGCGCACCACGGCTCGGTCTCCAAGGAGCAGCGCGCCCTGGTCGAGGAGGATCTGAAGGCGGGCCGCCTGCCCGCCGTGGTCGCCACGTCCAGCCTGGAGCTGGGCATCGACATGGGCGCCGTCGACCTGGTCGTGCAGGTCGAGTCGCCGCCCTCGGTCGCCTCCGGTCTCCAGCGCGTCGGCCGCGCGGGGCACCAGGTGGGCGCCATCTCCACCGGTGTCGTCTTCCCCAAGTACCGCGGCGACCTCGTCCAGGCGGCCGTGGTCACCGAGCGGATGCGCACGGGCTCGATCGAGTCGCTGAAGGTGCCGGCGAACCCGCTCGACGTGCTAGCGCAGCAACTGGTCGCGATGACGGCCCTGGACACCTGGCAGTTCGACGACCTGCTCGCCGTGGTCCGCCGTGCGGCCCCCTTCGCCTCGCTGCCCGAGTCGGCGTTCACGGCGGTCCTCGACATGCTCGCGGGCCGCTATCCGTCCGACGCGTTCGCGGAGCTGCGTCCGCGCGTGGTGTGGGACCGCGTGACCGGCGAGATCACCGGCCGCCCGGGTGCCCAGCGCCTGGCCGTCACCTCCGGCGGCACGATCCCCGACCGCGGCCTGTTCGGGGTCTTCCTCGCCGGTTCCGACCCCAAGAAGGGCGGCGGCCGGGTCGGCGAGCTGGACGAGGAGATGGTCTACGAGTCCCGGGTGGGCGACGTCTTCACGCTGGGCACGAGTTCCTGGCGCATCGAGGACATCACCCGTGACCGGGTCCTGGTCTCCCCCGCGCCCGGCGTGCCGGGCCGGCTGCCCTTCTGGAAGGGCGACCAGCTGGGCCGCCCGCTCGAACTGGGCCGCGCGGTGGGCGCGTTCCTGCGCGAGGTCGGCTCGCTGCCCAAGGACGACGCCCGGCTGCGGCTGCTCGCGGCGGGCCTGGACGTCTGGGCGGCGGACAACGTGCTGTCGTACCTGGACGAGCAGCGCGAGGCCTGCGGCCATGTCCCGGACGACCGCACGATCGTCGTGGAGCGCTTCCGTGACGAGCTGGGCGACTGGCGGGTCGTCGTGCACTCACCCTTCGGCGCCCAGGTGCACGCCCCGTGGGCCCTCGCGCTCGGCGCCCGCCTGTCCGAGCGGTACGGCATGGACGCGCAGGTCATGCACGCCGACGACGGCATCGTGCTGCGCCTGCCCGACGCCGACCTGATGGGCCTGGACCTGCTCGACCAGGCACCGATGAAGGCCGGGACGGAGTACGACGCCGAGCAGGCGCCCGTCGGCGCGGCGGACGTCGCCTTCGACAAGGGCGAGGTCGACCAGATCGTCACCGACCAGGTCGGCGGCTCCGCCCTGTTCGCCTCCCGGTTCCGCGAGTGCGCCGCCCGCGCGCTGCTGCTGCCGCGCCGCAACCCCGGCAAGCGCACCCCGCTGTGGCAACAGCGCCAGCGCGCTGCCCAACTTCTCCAGGTGGCGAGCGAGTTCGGCTCGTTCCCGATCGTCCTGGAGGCCGTCCGCGAATGCCTCCAGGACGTCTTCGACGTCCCCGGGCTCACGGAGCTGATGGGCGACATCGAGTCCCGCAAGGTACGCCTGGTCGAGGTCACCACCCCGGAGCCGTCCCCCTTCGCCCGCTCCCTCCTCTTCGGGTACGTCGCCCAGTTCCTGTACGAGGGCGACTCCCCGCTCGCCGAGCGCCGCGCCGCCGCGCTGTCCCTGGACTCCCGGCTGCTGGCCGAGCTGCTGGGCCAGGCGGAGCTGCGCGAACTGCTCGATGCCGAGGTGCTGACCGAGCTGGAGCGCGAGCTGCAGTGGCTCACCGAGGACCGCCGGGTCAAGGACGTGGAAGGCGTCGCCGACGTACTGCGGCTGCTCGGCCCGCTGACCGACGCCGAGCTGGTCGCGCGGGGCGCGGATGCGCAGTGGGCGCGCGAGCTGGTCGGCGCCCGCCGCGCCATCAAGGTCCGGATCGCCGGCGCCGACCACTGGGCGGCGGTCGAGGACGCGGGCCGGCTGCGCGACGCGCTCGGCACGGCACTGCCGGTCGGCGTGCCCGAGGCCTTCACCGAGCCGGTCAAGGACCCGCTGGGCGATCTCCTCGCCCGGTACGCCCGCACCCACGGCCCGTTCACGTCGGCCACGGCCGCGGCCCGCTTCGGCCTGGGCGTGGCGGTCACCGAGGGCGCCCTGCAACGGCTCGCCGCGAGCGGCCGAGTGGTGCAGGGCGAGTTCCACCCGGCGGGCATCGGCCAGGAGTGGTGCGACGCGACCGTACTGCGCCGTCTGCGCCGCCGTTCCCTGGCGGCCCTGCGCCATGAGCTGGAGCCCGTGCCACCGGCCGCGCTCGCCCAGTTCCTGCCCCAGTGGCAGCACATCGGCAAGGGGCACGGTCTGCGCGGCGTCGACGGACTGGTGCGCGCCGTCGAGCAGTTGCAGGGCGCCTCCGTGCCCGCCTCCGCGCTGGAGAAGCTGGTCCTGCCCTCCCGCGTGGCGAACTACACGCCCGCGATGCTCGACGAGTTGACGGCCGCCGGCGAAGTGGTGTGGTCCGGCGCGGGCGCGCTGCCCGGCAAGGACGGCTGGGTCTCCCTCTATCTGGCGGACGCGGCCCCGCTGTTGCTCCCGCCGCCCCATCCCCTGGAGCTGACCGCGCTCCACCAGTCCGTACTGGACGCCCTCTCCGGTGGCTACGGCCTGTTCTTCCGCCAGATCGCCGACCAGGTCCGTGCCACCACCCACCCCGACGTCACCGACCCCCAACTGGCCGATGCGCTCTGGGATCTGGCCTGGTCGGGCCGGCTCACCAACGACACCCTCGCGCCGATGCGCTCCCTGCTGGGCTCGGGCCGTACGGCGGGGTCGACCGCGCACCGCGCCAAGCGCGCCGTCCCGCGCGGGCGCTACGGCTCCCTGACGGCCGCCGCGCGTACTGCGTCCCGTACCGGTCCGCCGACGGTCGCCGGGCGCTGGTCACTGCTCCCGACGGCCGAGCCGGACCCCACCGTGCGCGCGCACGCGCTGGCCCGCACCCTGCTGGACCGGCACGGCGTGGTCACCCGCGGGGCGGTCGCCGCGGAGGGGGTCGAGGGCGGCTTCTCGGCGGTGTACCGCGTGCTGTCCGCGTTCGAGGAGAGCGGCCAGGCGCGGCGCGGCTATGTGGTCGAGGGCCTGGGCGCGGCCCAGTTCGCCATGGACGGCGCGGTGGACCGGCTCCGGGCGGTGTCCAACGCCCGCGACCGCGGCGAGAGCCTGACCGCCGCGGCCCCCGGAAACGGTTTCCCGAGTCCCTCGAACGGCTTCGCCGCACCGCCGTTCCCGAACGACTTCGGCGGAGGCGACGGCCCACCCCACGAACACCCCCTCCCCGGCGCCTTCGACGGGTCGGACGGCGGTTTCACCCACCCCGGCCTCGACGGCGACTTCACCTGGCCACCGGCAGACCCCCCGCCCGGCCCCGGCGACTATGTCTCGCCCCGCGACCTCGCCGACCCCTTCGCCTCCCCCGGCTACGGCGGCCCCAGAGGCGGCGGAGCCGGCGCCTACGGCTCACCGGCGCACCGGGGTTATGGCAGTGGTCGTACGGGCACGGCCGCACCCGACCCACTTGCCGTGGTCCTCGCCGCGGCCGATCCCGCCAACGCGTATGGCGCCGCCCTGTCCTGGCCCGAGCCGCCGACCGGTGCCGGGCACAAGCCGGGCCGCAAGGCGGGCTCGCTGGTCGTCCTGGTGGAAGGCGAGCTGACGTTGTACATGGAGCGCGGCGGCAAGACCCTGCTGGCCTGGCCCGCCGGCCCGGACACCGCTGCCCCGGACGACCCCCGGCTCCGTACGGCCGCGCAGGCCCTGGCCGCGGCGGCCCGCGCGAGTTCCCTCGGCACGGTCACGGTCGAGCGGATCAACGGCGCCCAGGCCCTGACCTCGCCCATAGGCACCCTTCTCGAAGCAGCGGGCTTCGTGGCGACACCGCGCGGCCTGCGCCTGAGAGCGTGACCGCCGACGGGCGTCCCCGCCCCCACCGCCACCTTCACCGCCACCGCCACCGCCACCCGAACGCCCACCTCACCCGACCGTGGCACCCTTGACGCATGCCCGAAGGTGACACGGTCTGGCAGGCCGCGAGGCGGCTGCACGAGGCCCTCGCGGGCAAGGCGCTGACCCGCAGCGACTTCCGGGTGCCGAAGTACGCGACGGTCGACCTCACCGGCACTACGGTGCTCAGCACGATCCCGCGCGGCAAACACCTGCTCACCCGGTTCGAGGGCGGCCTGACCCTCCACACGCATCTGCGCATGGAGGGAGCCTGGAAGGTGTACGGCATCGGCGAGCGCTGGCGGGGCGGTCCCGCACACCAGATCAGGGCGATCCTCGGCACCGCCGACCGCACGGCCGTGGGCTACCGGCTCCAAGTCCTGGAGCTGCTGCGCACGAGCGAGGAGGAGCGGGTCGTCGGCCATCTGGGCCCCGACCTGCTCGGCCCGGACTGGAATCCCGAGCGTGCCCTCGCCAACCTCCTCGGCGATCCCGCCCGCGCGCTCGGCGAGGCCCTGCTCGACCAGCGCAACCTCGCCGGCATCGGCAACATCTACAAGAGCGAGCTGTGCTTCCTGCTGGGCGTCACCCCATGGCTGCCCGTCGGTGCGCTGCCCGCGGACCGCGCGGAGAAGCTGCCTGCGCTCGCCAAGAGACTCCTGGAGGCGAACCGGGACCGCCCGGTCCGCCAGACCACGGGCCTGCACCGGCACGACCTGTTCGTCTACGGCCGCGCACCCCGCCCCTGCCTGCGCTGCCACACCCCGGTCCGCATGGCCGACCAGGGCGACGGCTCCCGGGAACGCCCCACCTACTGGTGCCCGACCTGCCAGACGGGCCCCGCCCCGGCCCCGGGCTCACCGCAACACCGGCGAGACCGCAGACCCCGCCGCACCGCCTGACGCCCCGCCCGACACCGCTCCGGCGTCGTCGGCACTGGCGTTGTCGGAGCGGCATCGGCGGCCGCTGACACGGCAATTGACGGCCCGTCAGAAAGGGCCGTACCGTCGCTCCATGCCCCTCACCGCGTACGACCTCACCGCACGCACCGTGTTCGTCACCGGAGCCGCCGGCGGTATCGGCCGGGCCTCCGCCGTGCTGCTCGCCGAGGCGGGGGCGACCGTGCACTGCGCCGACCGGGACGCGGACGGCCTGCAGGGCACGGCGGAGCTGATCGAGAAGCGCGGCGGCACGGCCCGTACGCATGTCCTGGATGTCACCGACCGGGCCCGGCTCGCCGAGGCCGTCCGGTCCTGCGAGCGCCTGGACGTGATGGCGGCGATCGCCGGGATCATGCACAGCAGCCCCGTGCTGGAGACGCGTGACGAGGATCTCGACCGGGTGCTGAACGTCAACTTCAAGGGTGTGCTGTACGCCTGCCAGGAGGCGGCCCGTTCGATGCTGGCCCATGACACGCGGGGCAGCATCGTGACCATGGCCTCCGGCGCGGTCGACACCGGAGGCACCGGGCTGCTCTGCTACGGCGCGGCGAAGGCGGCCGTGGTCCAGCTGACCAGGACGCTGGCCACCGAGGTCGGCCGGCACGGCATCCGGGTCAACGCGATCGCGCCGGGCTGGATCCGCACCCCGATGACCGACCGCCACGACCGCGAGACGCAGGCGCACACCGAGGGCCTGATGGCCCGGATGGCACCGCTGGGCCGGGTCGGTGAGCCGGACGACGTCGCTCACGCCGTGCTCTACCTGGCGTCGGACGCCTCGGCGTTCACCACTGGTCAGATACTTCGCCCGAACGGGGGTGTGGCGATGCCCTGGTAGCGTCCCCCTCGCGCCAGGCGGCCACCCAGCGCCCCTTCGACACGGCCCCCACCGTCTGCCCCTTGGGGACGCAGTGCACGGGCAGCAGGCTCAGCCCCCACCCGCCGGCCGCGACGGCGCCTTCCAGGAGACCCGCGCCCTGGCCCAGAGCCATCCGGAGCACGGCCCACCACCACAAGGCCGCGAACCCCAGCCCGACCGCCCAGCGCACTGTCCGCGCCACCATGCCCGCCACCACCTCCTGCCGGACGCTAGACCTCCGCCCGCCCGGCGGGGAAGGCGCACCACGGGCTCACCGGCGCACGAACATCAGCCCGTCCGCACCTGAGCAGCACCGGCAACCGACCCCGGCCAGAACACCTACGCGTTCTCCGCCTGGAACATCCAGTGATGCTTCTCCAGATCCGCTGTGATCCCGATGAAGATGTCCTGGGACACCGGATCCGGCTCCCCCGTCGCCGCCACCCGCACCCGCATCCCGGCGATCACCGCGCCGAGCGCGTCCACCATCGCCCGTACCGCGTCCCCGTCCTTGATCCAGCCCGCCGGAGTGGTGCCGATGCCGCTGCCGGAGGCCACCGTGGCGGCGCGTCCGTCCGGCGGTACGCCCAGGGCCGAGGCCCGCTCGGCCACCGTGTCGGAGTGGGTACGGGCGGAAGCGACGACCTCGTCGAGCTGGAGGTGGATGGAGCGGAAGCGGGGCCCGACGATGTTCCAGTGGATCTGCTTGGCGACCAGGGAGAGGTCCACCAGGTCGACGAGGGCACCCTGCAGCGCCTCGGCCACGGTCTTCAGGTCCCCCTCGGCCAACGGGCTCTTCACGACGTACATCCGCTTCCTCCGGTGCTTCGGCGCCGTCACGTCCCTCCACCATGACCGCATGGACCGAGCCCGGCAAACGGGCGCAAAAGTGATGCAACCCATACACGCGACCGGCAAAAAGAAAGCCCCGGCCACACTTCTCGGTTCGTTCCGAGAAGCCGACCGGGGCCTCACACGTTCGCTAGGCCGCGCACACGTGTGTCACGCGGCGACCACATCCACTGCCTCCGCGGGCGCCTTGATGGTCACCCGTTCCGGTGGCACACCGGTCACCGAGACGGAACCCAGCATCGGACGGACCGGCGTGGGCACGGGCTCGGTGGCCGCGGCGGACTGGGCCAGTTCGGCGAGCGCCAGCTCGTCGCTCACTTCTCGCATGAGTTCCGACATCCGTACGTCCAGCGCGTCGCAGATGGCGGCGAGCAGCTCGGAGGAAGCCTCCTTCTGCCCCCGCTCCACCTCGGAGAGATAGCCGAGTGAGACTCGGGCGGACGAGGAGACTTCGCGCAGAGTACGGCCCTGGCGTTGGCGCTGCCGACGCAGCACGTCACCCAGCAGGCGACGGAGCAGAATCATCGGTGGCTCCCTCCTCGGACCGCGTAGCCGCATCCTTCTCGCCCCACCGTACCGCCTCGCGCTGCGGCCGTGCGGGGAGCGATGTCGTGTTCACTCAGGGCTGCAAACATCAAAACCCCCCGTTCCGTTCCGTATCCTGTGCCCGCTCATTACCGGTCTGTTCGCCCGCCAGCTGCTCGAGGAGCACTGCGAGTACGCTCCGTACACTCTCCATACGAATTTCCGCACGGCTGCCGTTCAACCGCAGGGCTTCCACTTTTCCGCCGCCGGCGGAACCGGGGCGGTCGGTGAGCGGCCCGTCCACCGCCACGAAAACCGTCCCGACGGGCTGGCCGTCCTGCGGTTCGGGGCCGGCGACTCCGGTGGTCGCGATGCCCCAGTCGGCGCCCAAAACCTTCCGTACTCCGGCTGCCATCTCACCCGCGACCTGCGGATCCACCGCTCCTCGCTGCGCCAGCAGGGTGGCGTCGACGCCCAGCAGCTCATGCTTCAGCTCGGTGGCGTAGGCGGTGACCGAACCCCGGAACACCTTGGACGCTCCGGGGACCGAGGTGATCTCCGCCGCCACCAGGCCACCGGTGAGCGACTCGGCGACGGCGAGGGTCTCGCCCCTCACGGTCAGTAGCCGCACCAGTTCGGTGGCCTGCGAGCTCACGCTTCCTTCTCCTCCAACGCCGCCGCGCGCTCGGCGATTCCCTGCCTGCGCAGCACAATGGCTTGTCTCACGTAGTCGAGTCCGGTGACGACGGTGAGGACGACCGCCACGGCCATCACCCAGAACCTCAGCGTGGCCAGCCATCCCGTCAGCGCCAGGACGTACATCCCGACCGCCACGCCCTGGGTGAGGGTCTTGAGCTTGCCCCCACGGCTGGCCGGGATCACGCCGTAGCGAATGACCAGAAAACGAAGCACCGTGATGCCGAGTTCCCGGCCGAGGATCACGGCCGTCACCCACCACGGCAGATCGCCCAGGGCCGACAGACAGATCAGCGCTGCCCCCATGATGGCCTTGTCGGCGATGGGGTCGGCGATCTTCCCGAAGTCGGTGACCAGGTTGTAGGTGCGCGCCAGATGCCCGTCGAACAGGTCGGTGATCATGGCGATGGCGAAGGCCGCCCAGGCCAGCGAGCGCCAGGCCGGGTCATAGCCGCCGTTCGCCAGCATCAGCGCCACGAAGCCGGGCACCAGGAGCAGCCGGAGCATGGTCAGCAGATTGGCCACGTTCCAGACGCTGGCCTGGTTGACGGCCGCGGCCGCGATCTTCCCGCCGCGCGCGGACCGGCCGCCACTGTCGGGACCTGGAGCAGAACCGGAGACCTCGGACCGAGCGCCGTCGGCAGCGGCGGCGGAACTCCGGGCGCCGTGCGCGCCGGAGGAGCCACCCGCGGCGGATGCCGGGACTCCGGTCATCTGTCCGCCTCCTCACTGCACGCGAGCGAGCCGGCCAGCGGCTCGGCCACCAGGTCGACACCTTCCGTACCGACCACCTTCGCCTCGACCATACGTCCGACGCTCAGGCCCGCGCCGCTCGTGAGCAGAACCTGGCCGTCGGTCTCGGGCGCCTGGTGCGCGGCACGGCCGTACACGCCCTCTTCCTCGTCGACGGACTCGACCAGGACGTGCACGGTTGCGCCGACGCGCTCCTCGGCGCGCTGCGAGACGAGCTCCTCGGCCAGCCGGGACACCCGGGCCAGGCGCTCGGCCACGACGTCCTCGTCGAGCTTGTCGTCGTAGGTCGCGGCCTCCGTGCCCTCCTCGTCGGAGTAGCCGAAGACACCGATGGCGTCCAGGCGGGCGCCGTTCAGGAAGCGCTCCAGCTCGGCCAGGTCCGCCTCGCTCTCGCCGGGGAAGCCGACGATGAAGTTGGAGCGCACGCCGGCCTCGGGCGCCTTGGAGCGGATGGTGTCGAGCAGCTCCAGGAAGCGGTCGGTGTCGCCGAAGCGGCGCATGGCGCGCAGCACGCCGGGCGCGGAGTGCTGGAAGGACAGGTCGAAGTACGGGGCGACCTTCGGGGTGGAGGTCAGCACGTCGATCAGCCCCGGACGCATCTCGGCCGGCTGCAGATAGCTCACCCGCACCCGCTCGATGCCGTCGACCTCGGCCAGCTCGGGCAGCAGGGACTCCAGCAGGCGGATGTCGCCCAGGTCCTTGCCGTAGGAGGTGTTGTTCTCGGAGACCAGCATGATCTCCTTCACACCCTGCTCGGCCAGCCATCTCGTCTCGTTCAGCACGTCGCTGGGGCGGCGGGAGACGAAGGAGCCGCGGAAGGACGGGATGGCGCAGAAGGAGCAGCGCCGGTCGCAGCCGGAAGCGAGCTTCACCGAGGCGACCGGGGAGCCGTCGAGGCGGCGGCGCAGGGGGGCGCGGGGGCCGGAGGCGGGCGCCAGGCCCTCCGGGAGATCGGCAGGGGCGTGCCCGGGCAGGGCGACGGACGCGGCCGATTCCTGGCGCTCGGCCGGGCTGATCGGGAGCAGCTTGCGGCGGTCGCGCGGGGTGTGGGAGGCGTGGACACCGCCGGACAGGATGGTCTGCAGGCGGTCGGAGATGTTCACGTAGTCGTCGAAGCCGAGCACGCCGTCCGCCTCGGGCAGCGCCTCGGCGAGCTCCTTGCCGTACCGCTCGGCCATGCAGCCCACCGCCACGACGGCCTGGGTTCTCCCATGGTCCTTGAGGTCGTTGGCCTCGAGGAGGGCGTCGACGGAGTCCTTCTTCGCGGCCTCGACGAAGCCACACGTGTTGACCACGGCGACATCGGCGTCCGCGGCGTCCTCGACGAGCTGCCAGCCGTCCGCCTCCAAACGGCCTGCGAGCTCCTCCGAGTCCACCTCGTTACGGGCGCAGCCGAGAGTGACGAGTGCGACGGTACGGCGTTCAGGCATGGGCTCAAGAGTACTTCGTCTCACTGACAGCCCACGTCGACGGGGTTGGCCGATCTTGGCCAACCCCGTCCCACACGCTCTTCCCGAGGGCTCCTCAGCCCGCCACCGGGTCACCCTTCGTGTAGGTGAGGCGCTCCACCTGGCCCGCCTGGAAGTTGTCTTCGATCTTCTTGCCGTTGACGTACAGCTCGATCGCGCCGGCGTCGCCGAGGATCAGGTTGATCTTGGAGCTGTCCTGGAAGGTCTTGGACTCGCCCTTGCTCAGCAGCCCGTCGAAGAGCATCCGGCCGTTGTGGTCCTTGGCCGAGATCCAGCTGCGTCCGTTGGGCGCGCTGACCTGGACGGTCACCTTGTCCTGGGGCGCGGCGGCGATGGCGCTGTCGGAGGGCGCGGTGCTCGGCGTGGCGGGCTTGTCCTTCTTCGGCGTGGGCGAGGCGGACTTGCTCGCCGCGGGCGTGCCGCCGCCCCCGGCGACCTGCGACTTCGCGTCATTCCCCGAGTTGCCGCCCTTGACCGCGGTGAAGCCGACGAAGCCGATCACGACGACGATCGCGGCGACCATGGCGGCGGTCCAGTTCGGCCCGCGCCGCTCCGGCCGGATCCGCTCGGCCTCGAACAGGGGTGCCGCCGGGGTGGGTGCGGGACGGCCGCCGTGCTCGGCGTCGTACTGGGTGATCAGGGGTGCGGGATCGAGGTGGACGGCCTTGGCCAGCGTTCGGATGTGTCCGCGGGCGTACACATCGCCGCCACAGGGGGCGAAGTCGTCCGCCTCGATGGCGTGGATGATGGCGATACGGACACGAGTGGCGGTGCTCACGTCGTCCACGGTGAGCCCGGCCGCGATCCGCGCCTGCTGCAGGGCGCGGCCCACGGAGACACGGGCTTCCTGGGACTCGTCTTGCAACGGACGCTCGTCTTCAGGGGAGTTGCCGATGGACACGGGGGCGCCTTTCGAGCGTGTAGCCACCTGTGCTGGAAGCTCAGTCTAGGGGGGGTACGAAAGGGTGGGGCAACCGGGCGGTCTGACTTTGTACACCATAGGAATGGCCGGACATTCCTATGGTTCGACAGGCAGGTACCCCATCGTGGGATGCCTATCTGTCCTTTCGCTCAACTGGACGTACGACAAAGGGAAACGGTTGCTCGCCGCTCCCTAACGGGTGGATCACGGACGATGCCGCCACCCGGCGTAACCGGCGCCCGCCGGACGGCCTTCGCCCTACTCCCCAGACTCCCCGCGGATCAGGGCGAGCACGCCGTCCAGGTCATCAGGCTTCACAAGAACGTCACGTGCCTTGGATCCCTCGCTCGGGCCCACGATGTTGCGGGACTCCATGAGGTCCATGAGCCGCCCGGCCTTGGCGAAGCCGACACGCAGCTTGCGCTGGAGCATGGAGGTCGACCCGAACTGGGTGGAGACGACCAGCTCGGCCGCCTGGCACAGCAGATCCAGGTCGTCGCCGATGTCCTCGTCGATCTCCTTCTTCTGCTTGCTGCCGACCGTGACGTCGTCCCGGAAGACCGGCGCCATCTGGTCCTTGCAGTGCTGGACGACGGCCGCGACCTCGGCCTCGGTGACGAACGCGCCCTGCATACGGGTCGGCTTGTTCGCGCCCATCGGCAGGAACAGGCCGTCGCCCTTGCCGATGAGCTTCTCTGCGCCGGGCTGGTCGAGGATGACCCGGGAGTCGGCGAGCGAGGAGGTGGCGAAGGCGAGCCGGGAGGGCACGTTGGCCTTGATCAGGCCGGTGACCACGTCGACCGACGGACGCTGGGTGGCGAGCACCAGATGGATGCCGGCCGCGCGCGCGAGCTGGGTGATGCGCACGATCGCGTCCTCGACGTCGCGCGGGGCGACCATCATCAGGTCGGCCAGCTCGTCCACGATCACCAGCAGATACGGGTACGGCTGCAGCTCGCGCTCGCTGCCCTCCGGCGGCTTGACCTTGCCGTCGCGGACGGCCTGGTTGAAGTCGTCGATGTGCCGGTAGCCGTAGGCCGCCAGGTCGTCGTAGCGCAGGTCCATCTCGCGTACGACCCACTGGAGGGCCTCGGCGGCCCGCTTGGGGTTGGTGATGATCGGCGTGATCAGGTGCGGGATGCCCTCGTAGACGGTCAGCTCCACCCGCTTGGGGTCGACCAGGATCATCCGGACGTCCTCCGGGGTCGCCCGCATCATGACCGAGGTGATCAGGCAGTTGATGCAGGACGACTTGCCGGAGCCGGTCGCACCGGCGACCAGCATGTGCGGCATCTTCGCCAGCGAGTGCATCACGTACCCGCCCTCGACGTCCTTGCCGAAGGCGACCAGCATCGGGTCGTCGTCCTCGGCGGACTCCGCGAGCCGCAGCACATCGCCGAGGTTGACCATCTCCCGGTCGGTGTTCGGGATCTCGATGCCGACCGCGGACTTGCCGGGGATGGGGCTGATGATCCTGACGTCCGGGCTGGCGACGGCGTACGCGATGTTCTTGGTCAGCGCGGTGATCCGCTCGACCTTCACGGCGGGGCCGAGCTCGACCTCGTAGCGGGTGACCGTCGGGCCGCGGGTGAAGCCGGTGACGGCCGCGTCGACCTTGAACTCGGTGAAGACCTGGGTGAGCGAGGCGACGACCGCGTCGTTGGCCTCGCTGCGCGCCTTGCCGGGCCCGCCGCGCGTGAGCAGGTCCAGCGACGGCAGTGAGTAGGTGATGTCCCCGGAGAGCTGGAGCTGCTCCGCGCGCGGCGGCAGGTCGCGCGGCTCCTCGGGGGCTCTCTTGGTCAGGTCGGGGACGATCCCGGCCGTGAGTTTCTCCTGCTTGGGGCGCGCTGCCGGGACCGGCGCCGGGGCGGGCGCGGGGGCCGGGGCCGGGGTGGGCACCGGCGTGGTCTCCTCGCGGTCGCCCACGCTGACGCCCTGGGTCAGGTCCGCGACCAGGGGGGAGGGCGGCATGCCGTGCAGCACCGCGCCGTCGAGCGCCGCGGCGGCGGCCGCCGCGACGTCCACGGCGTCCATCCGGCGCTGCGGATCCGGCTGGGGCACCGCGGAGCGCCTGGGGCGCCCACGGCGCCGCGAGAGGGCCTCCTCCTCGGCGCTGTCGGGGTCGTACGCCTTGGGGGCGGACGAGCGCTTGCCGGGGCGCGCGGGCAGCGCCTCGCGCCACTGTTCGTCGTAGCGCTCGTCGTCCTCGGTGAAGTCCTCCGCCTCGTGGTCGTGCAGCACGCCCAGGCGTACGCCGAGCGCCCGCAGCCGCTGCGGGATGGCGTTGACCGGGGTGGCGGTCACCACGAGCAGCCCGAAGACCGTCAGCAGCACCAGCAGCGGTACGGCGAGCGCGTCGCTCATGGAGTACGTCAGCGGAGTGGCCGCCGCCCAGCCGATGAGGCCGCCTGCGTCCCTTATGGCCTGCATGCCGTCGCTGCGGGCGGGCGAGCCGCAGGCGATGTGGACCTGCCCGAGCACGCCGATGACGAGCGCGGACAGGCCGATCACGATCCGCCCGTTGGCCTCCGGCTTCTCCGGGTGCCGGACGAGCCGTACGGCGATCACCGCGAGCAGGATCGGCACCAGCAGGTCCAGTCGGCCGAAGGCACCGGTGACGAGGATCTCCACGAGGTCGCCGACGGGGCCCTTCAGGTCGGCCCAGGTGCCGGCGGCGACGATCAGCGCGATGCCGAACAGCAGCAACGCGATGCCGTCCTTGCGGTGGGCCGGATCGAGGTTCCGCGCGCCCTGCCCTATGCCGCGGAAGACGGCGCCGACGGCGTGCGCGAGGCCCAGCCAGAGGGCGCGCACGAGTCGGTACACGCCCCCGGTGGGGCTGGGCGCCGGCTTCGGCGGCGCGGCCTTTCGGGCCGGGGCCTTCTTGGCGGGCGCCTTCTTGGCCGGAGCCTTCTTCGCTGCGGCCTTCTTCGCCGGAGCCTTCGCGGGAGCGGCCGCCTTCCTGGCGGGCTGCTTCTTGGCTGCGGAGGGACGTGAGGCCATGGGTGTGAGGTTACCGGGGGAGACGACGGCGGACACGTGTGCCCACAGCTTCACCCGTTCGTGTCGCCCTTGTCGAGGACCGGAACTGACGCACGCTCATGGGCAACCGCCGCCCGGGTGTACGTCAGTTCTGCGCCGGCACCGCCGAGCCGCCGGGGCCGGCGCCCGGCTCCAGGGCGTCGAGCGCGCGGCGCAACCCGGTGAGTTTGCGCTCCAGATGGGCCGCCGTGGCCACCGCGGCCGCGTCCGCCGAGTCGTCGTCCAGCTGCTTGGACAGTGCCTCGGCCTGCTCCTCCACGGCCGCGAGCCGCGCGGACAGCTCGGCGAGCAGCCCGGCGGACTCCTTGCCGCCGACCGCGCCCTTGCCGCCGCCCTCCAACTGCAGCCGCAGCAGCGCCGCCTGCTCCCGCAGCTGGCAGTTCTTCATGTACAGCTCGACGAACACCGAGACCTTCGCGCGCAGGACCCACGGGTCGAAGGGCTTGGAGATGTAGTCGACCGCGCCCGCCGCATAGCCCCGGAAGGTGTGGTGCGGGCCGTGGTTGATCGCCGTGAGGAAGATGATCGGGATGTCCCGGGTCCGCTCGCGCCGCTTGATGTGCGCGGCGGTCTCGAATCCGTCCATGCCCGGCATCTGGACGTCCAGCAGAATGACCGCGAAATCGTCCGTGAGCAGTGCCTTGAGCGCTTCCTCCCCGGACGATGCCCGCACCAGCGTCTGATCGAGCGCAGAGAGGATCGCCTCCAGCGCCAGCAGATTCTCCGGCCGGTCATCGACCAGGAGGATCTTGGCCTTCTGCACCATGGCCCGCCCTCCTCGCCCCGGCGGTACACCGGGCGCCGCCCCAGGGGACGACTCCCTTTCGCCGCCCGTCCTTGTGCCGGTCATCGTAGCCGCACCCCGCCCGTCGCCACACCCTGTCACCGCGATGTCACTGTGCACATAGCGAAAACGCGGCGGGGGTGGTGATGGTTCCCGGAATCCCACATTCCCATACGTTCGCAGGCCACCCTAAGCCGTACCTTCGCCCTCACCTCAAGTGGACAACTCCCGACCCACGCCAAGGGTTCTCCGGGTGTTCACATCCCCGTGCGCCGATCTCGTCACTTCCCACCCATCCACTGCTGCATCACGGCCAGCAGATGATCCGGGTCGACCGGCTTGGTCACGTAGTCGGAGGCACCGGACTCGATCGCCTTCTCCCGGTCGCCCTTCATCGCCTTCGCGGTCAGCGCGATGATCGGCAGCCCGGCGAACTGCGGCATCCTGCGGATCGCCGTGGTCGTCGCGTACCCGTCCATCTCCGGCATCATGATGTCCATCAGCACGACCGCCACGTCGTCGTGCTGCTCCAGCACCTCGATGCCCTCGCGGCCGTTCTCGGCGTACAGCACCGACAGACCGTGCTGCTCCAGGACGCTGGTGAGGGCGAACACGTTGCGGATGTCGTCGTCGACGATCAGCACCTTCTCGCCGCCGAACCGCACCCCGCGCGCGGACTGCGGCGCGCTCTCCTGCTCCGGCACCGCCCAGTGCTCGGGCCGCTGCTCACCCTGCGGCAGACCTCGGCGCCGGCGCCGGAAGAGCGCGGCGGGACCGTTCTGCGTCTCCCGGTACGACTTCACCTCGGCCGGAGTCTCGATCTCCACGGCGGACAGCTCCGAGGACTGCCGGGCCTCGGAGGCCAGCAGCTCGCCCGCCTCCAGCGGGGGCACCGACTGCTGGTAGCCCTGCGGCGGCAGCTCGCTCGGGTGCAGCGGCAGGTACAGCGTGAACGTCGAGCCGCGCCCCGGTTCGCTCTGCGCGTAGATCTCACCGCCGAGCAGCTGCGCAATCTCCCGGGAGATCGACAGACCGAGGCCGGTGCCGCCGTACTTGCGGCTGGTCGTGCCGTCCGCCTGCTTGAACGCCTCGAAGATCACCCGCATCTTGCCGGCCGCGATGCCGATGCCGGTGTCCGTCACCGAGAACGCAATCAGCGGTCCGTCCGGATCGGTCAGCGAGCCGGCCTCCAGCAGCTGCTCCCGGATGCCCACCGGCACGTCCGCGCCGGCCGGCCTGATCACCAGCTCCACCGACCCGGAGTCGGTGAACTTCACCGCGTTCGACAGCAGGTTGCGCAGCACCTGCAGCAGCCGCTGCTCGTCGGTGTGCAGGGTCGCGGGCAGCTCCGGGGAGACCCGTACGGACAGATCCAGGCCCTTCTCCGCGGTCAGCGGCCGGAAGGTGGCCTCCACGTAGTCCACGAGCTGCACGAGCGCGATACGCGTCGGGGAGACGTCCATCTTGCCCGCCTCGACCTTCGACAGGTCGAGGATGTCGTTGATCAGCTGGAGCAGGTCGGAGCCGGCGCCGTGGATGGTCTCGGCGAACTCCACCTGCTTCGGGGACAGGTTGCCCTCGGCGTTGTCGGCGAGCAACTTGGCCAGAATCAGCAGCGAGTTGAGCGGCGTACGCAGCTCGTGCGACATGTTGGCGAGGAACTCGCTCTTGTAGCGCATCGACACCGCGAGCTGCTCGGCACGCTCCTCCAGGACCTGCCTGGCCTCCTCGATCTCGGTGTTCTTCACCTCGATGTCGCGGTTCTGCCGGGCCAGCAGCTCGGCCTTCTCCTCCAGTTCGGCGTTGGAGGCCTGCAGCGCCTTCTGGCGGTTCTCCAGCTCGGCCGAACGCTCGCGGAGTTGCTCGGTCAGTTCCTGCGACTGCTTCAGCAGCTGCTCGGTCTTGGTGTTGACCGAGATGGTGTTGACGCTCGTCGCGATCATCTCGGCGATCTGGTTGAGGAAGTCCTTCTGGATCTGCGTGAACGGCGTGAAGGAGGCCAGCTCGATCACACCGAGCACCGTGCCCTCGAACAGCACCGGCAGCACGATCACCTGCGCCGGCGGGGCCTCACCGAGCCCGGAGGAGATCTTCAGGTAGCCACTGGGCGCGTTCTCCACAAGGATCGTGCGCTTCTCCTCGGCGGCCGTGCCGACCAGCGCCTCACCTGGCCGGAACGACGTCGGCATGGAGCCCATCGAGTAGCCGTACGAGCCCAGCATGCGCAGCTCGTAGTTCTCCTCGCCATCGCCGCCGTCCTTGCCCTCCTCCATGAGCGGCATCGCCACGAAGAACGCGCCGTGCTGCGCGGACACCACCGGCGTCAGCTCGCTCATGATCAGCGAGGCCACGTCCTCCAGGTCCCGGCGGCCCTGCATGAGGCCGGAGATACGGGCCAGGTTGCCCTTGAGCCAGTCCTGCTCCTTGTTGGCGATGGTGGTGTCGCGCAGGTTGGCGATCATCTTGTTGATGTAGTCCTGGAGTTCCTGGATCTCGCCGGACGCGTCGACGTCGATCTTCAGGTTCAGGTCGCCGCGGGTCACCGCGGTCGCCACGCGCGCGATGGCACGCACCTGCCGGGTCAGGTTCCCGGCCATCTCGTTCACCGACTCGGTCAGGTCCCGCCAGGTGCCATCGACGTCACGCACGCGTGCCTGGCCGCCGAGCTGTCCCTCCGTACCCACCTCACGGGCCACGCGCGTGACCTCCTCGGCGAAGCTGGACAGCTGATCGACCATGGTGTTGATCGTCGTCTTCAGCTCGAGGATCTCGCCGCGCGCGTCAATGTCGATCTTCTTGGTCAGGTCACCCTTGGCGATCGCCGTGGTCACCATGGCGATGTTCCGCACCTGACCGGTCAGGTTGGACGCCATCTGGTTCACGGACTCGGTGAGGTCCTTCCAGGTGCCGGCCACACCCGGTACGTGCGCCTGGCCGCCCAGGATGCCGTCCGTGCCCACCTCACGGGCCACCTTGGTGACCTGGTCGGCGAACGAACTCAGCGTCTTGACCATGATGTTGATGGTGTCGGCGAGCTGCGCGACCTCACCGCGCGCCTCGATCGTCACCTGCCGCGTCAGATCGCCGTTGGCGACGGCCGAGGCCACCTGGGAGATGTTCCGCACCTGCATGGTCAGGTTGTTGGCCATGAGGTTGACGTTGTTGCTGAGGTCCTTCCAGATACCGGTGACACCCGGCACGTGCGCCTGACCGCCCAGGATGCCCTCGGTGCCCACCTCACGGGCCACCCGGGTCACCTGCTCGGCGAAGCTGGACAGCTGATCAACCATCGTGTTGACCGTCGTGACGAGTTCGAGGATCTCGCCCTTCGCGTCAACAGTGATCTTCTTCGACAGGTCGCCCTTGGCGACCGCGGTCGTGACCTCGGCGATGTTGCGCACCTGGATCGTCAGGTTGTTCGCCATGAAGTTCACCGACTGCGTGAGGTCCTTCCAGGTGCCGGAGACCCCCTGCACCTCGGCCTGACCGCCCAGGATGCCCTCCGTACCCACCTCACGGGCCACTCGCGTGACCTCCTGGGCGAACGACGACAGCTGGTCCACCATCGTGTTCAGGGTGTTCTTCAGCTCCAGGATCTCCCCGCGCGCGTCCACGGTGATCTTCTGGGAGAGGTCACCGCGCGCCACGGCCGTCGCGACCTGCGCGATATTGCGGACCTGGGCCGTCAGGTTGCCGGCCATGCCGTTCACGGAGTCGGTCAGGTCCCGCCACACACCGGCCACACCAGGAACCTGCGCCTGACCGCCGAGGCGGCCCTCGGTACCCACGTCACGGGCCACCCGGGTCACCTGGTCGGCGAAGGCGGACAGCTGATCGACCATGGTGTTGATCGTGTTCTTCAGCTCAAGAATCTCACCGCGCGCGTCGACGTCGATCTTCTGCGACAGGTCACCGCGCGCCACGGCCGTCGTCACCTGGGCGATCTGCCGCACCTGCGAGGTGAGGTTGCCGGCCATGAAGTTGACGGAGTCCGTCAACTCCTTCCACGTGCCCGACACGCCGTCCACCCGGGCCTGACCGCCGAGGCGGCCCTCCGTACCCACGTCACGGGCCATCCGCGTGACCTGGTCGGCGAAGCTCGACAGCTGGTCCACCATTGTGTTCACGGTGTTCTTCAGCTTCAGCATCTCGCCGGAGACGTCCACGGTGACCTTCTGCGACAGGTCGCCGTTGGCCACGGCCGTCGTCACCTGGGCGATGTTGCGCACCTGACCGGTCAGGTTGCGGAACGCCGTGTTGACGGAGTCGGTCAGGTCCTTCCAGGCACCGGCCGCGCCCGGCACCTGCGCCTGACCGCCCAGCTCACCCTCGACACCGATCTCCCGCGCGACCCGCGTCACCTCGGCACCGAACGCCGACAGCTGGTCCACCATCCCATTGACGGTGTTCTTCAGCTCCAGCATCTCGCCGGCCACGTCGACCGTGACCTTCTGCGACAGATCACCACTGGCCACAGCCGTCGTCACGGTCGCGATGTCCCTCACCTGGATGGTCAGGTTCCGGAACACGGTGTTGACGGAGTCCGTCAGGTCCTTCCACGTACCCGCGGCGCCCGGCACGTTCGCCTGCCCGCCGAGCCGGCCCTCCGCGCCGACCTCGTTCGCCACGCGCGTGACCTCGTCCGCGAAGATCCGCAGCGTCTCGGTCATCTGGTTGATCGTCTCGGCGAGCTGTGCCACCTCACCGCGCGCCGGAACCGTCACCTTCTGCGACAGATCACCACTGGCGACAGCGGTCGTGACCTGCGAGATCCCGCGCACCTGCGCGGTCAGGTTGCCCGCCATCGTGTTGACGGAGTCGGTCAGCTCCTTCCACACACCGGCCACACCCGGCACCTGCGCCTGACCGCCCAGGATGCCCTCGGTGCCCACCTCACGGGCGACCCGGGTCACCTCCACGGAGAAGGACGACAGCTGCTCCACCATCGTGTTGACGGTGTTCTTCAGCTCCAGCATCTCGCCGGCGACCTGCACGGTCACCTTGCGTGACAGATCACCCCGAGCGACCGCCGTCGTCACCAGCGCGATGTCGCGCACCTGGGCGGTCAGCTGCCGCGCCATGGTGTTGACGGACTCCGTCAGGTCCTTCCACGAACCGGACATGCCGCGCACCCGGGCCTGACCGCCGAGCTTGCCCTCGGTGCCGACCTCGCTGGCCACGCGCGTGACCTCGTCCGTGAACGTCGACAGCTGGTCGACCAGATTGTTGACGGTACGGCCGACCTTCAGGAACTCGCCCCGCAACGGGTGCCCGGTGCCGCCGTCCAGCGCCTGCGTCCGCAGCTCCATCCGCGGCGACAGATCGCCCTCGGCGACCGCCGTGAGCACCCGGCCGACCTCCGACACCGGCCACACGAGATCGTCGACGAGCGCGTTGGAGGCGTCGATCGCGGACGCCCAGGAGCCCTCGCAGGCCCCCTTCTCCAGCCGCTCCGTCAGCTTGCCCTCACGGCCCACCATGCGCCGCACCCGGGACAGCTCACCGGTCAGATGCAGGTTCCGGTCGGCCACCTCGTTGAAGACGGCCGCGATCTCCGACATCACGCCGTCCCCGGAGACCGTGAGCCGCTTGCGGAAGTTCCCGTCCCGCATCGAGACGAGAGCCGCCAGCAGCCGGTTCAGGGCAGCCGTGTCCACGGCGGTGGTCTCACCGCGCCTGCCCAGGGACGGTCCGCCTTTCGCACGCGTCTTCGTGCCACGCGTCGCCGCGCCAGACTCCACTGTGTCCCTCCCGGAGGGGTAGACCGTTACTGCTGTGCTCGGCCGCTTCGGCCCGGCCTGCCGGTTTCGGCATACCGGTTACTTTCGGCGTACCGGTTACTGCTGCGTATTTCTGCCAGACGAGATCCGGCCACACCAGAGGCTGCTGCCCGCCGTACACGGAACACACGCAGGCTGACCCGACCTTCATCAGAAGCTTGCCCAGTGTTTCACCCCGGCCCAACCAGGCCATAACAGTTCGGCAGCTTCGCACATCGTCCGCACACCATGGGGGGTAAACACCGGCGACCGGCATCCGCTCGGACGGCGAAGGTAAGTAACCTTGCATGCGGCTGTCCAGCCGCACCGGTCCGACCGGCTTGGGCGGTGGCACGAGAACGAGCGGGCATCGGAGGGGCGGCCGCAGACCATGACCACCGGAGTCATCCCCGGGGGACAGTCCCCGGAGCCACAGCCGACGGGCGAGCTGATGCCGCAGCAGCGACGCGAGCCCGTCGGCCACGCAGCCCTGCACGTAGACAACCGGCCGAGGAGTTCTGTGATCACCGCGCGCGCGGCCGCCACCTTCGAGCCCGTGGGGCGATCGGTCGCGACCGCCCGGTCCTTCGTCCGCGACACCCTCCAGGGCTGGGGCTTCGCCGACATCGTCGACGACGCCGTGGTCCTCACCAGCGAGCTGGTGACCAACGCGGTCGTCCACGCGGGCACGCACGCGGACGTTCTGTGCCTGCGCACCGAGGACGGTGTGCGCGTCGAGGTCTCGGACCGCTACCCCGAACGCGAGGTCCCCCTCCAGCACGCCGCCTCCTCCATGGGCAGCCCCGACCGCGAGGGCGGCCGCGGCCTGCAGCTGTGCGCGGCCCTGGCCACCCGCTGGGGCGTCGACTACACGCCCACCCACAAGAACGTCTGGTTCCAACTCAACCTCCCCGAACGCCCCGTCGGCACCCGCACCGCCGGCCCCTCCCTCCCCGCCGACCTGCTCCCGCTGGCCGACAGCCGGGTGCGCGTCGCGGTCCTCCAGGTGGACCGGGACGGCTCGATCACCTCCTGGAACGAGGACGCCGAAGAACTGTTCGGCTATCCGGCCGGCGAGGTCATCGGCAAGCCCCTCACCGAACTGGCGGCCTGGCCGCACACCCCGGGGACCAGCACCGGTGTGGCCGAGGCCCTGCAGCTCTCCCGCTGGGAGGGCAGCTACGGCATCCGCGGCGCCGACGGCCGCGTGGCCTCGGTCTACGCCTCCCACCTCAGGGTGCGCGACACCGGCGGCGAACCCTCCACCGTCTGCCTCCTGGTCCGCGACCACGAGCGCGCCGTACTCCAGACTCCCCCGCGCGTCCCGGCCGGCGACCAGACCCCGTCCGCCGACGGCCAGAGCACCGACCCCTTCGAGGTCTTCATCGGCTCCCCCGCCCCGGACGACCTCGACGGCCTGCTCCAGCGCACCGTGGAGCGCGCCCGCGACATGCTCGACGCCGACTCCGCGTTCCTGCTGCTGGCCACCGACGACGAGACCGAGCTGGAGGTCCGCGCCTCCACCGGCCTGCCCTCCGCCCGCCAGCGCTTCGCGCGCGTACCCGTCGAAGCAGGCCCCGGCCGCTACGGCTCCGCACGCATGCCGGCCGTCCACGACGACCTCACGTCCGTCCCCGGCGCCGTACCGCTGCTCGCCGGCACCGGGATGCGCTCGGTCGTCACCGTCCCGCTGAAGGTCGAGGGCCGCCTCACCGGCTCGCTCGGCGTCGCGGCCGAGGCACCGGGCCGGTACTCCAACGAGGAGGCGCTGCGCCTGCAGTTCGCCGCCGACCGGATCGCCCTGGCCGTCGAGTCGGCCCGCCTCGGCGAGCTGGAGCGGCTGCGCCGCGGCTCCCTGAGCTTCCTGGTCGAGGCCTCCGACCTGCTGGCGGGCACCCTGGACCGCGACCAGACGCTGGCCCTGATGGCCCAGATGACGGTCCCCACCCTGGCCACCTGGTGCGCCGTCTATACGATCGCCGACCAGGCCTCCGAGCCGTATCTGTCGTACGTCCTGCACGAGGACGAGGAACTCATCGACGGCATCAAGTCGTTGCTGTCGAAGGTCCCGCCGCCGGACCCGGTACCGACCCCCGGCGCCCGCGTGTGGGCCGTCCCCGCCGAGGTGGCGCACCGGGCGGCCCTGCGCTCGTCCATGCGCAGCCTCGGCCTGTCCGGCGGTCCCACCCACCGGGTCAGCGCGGGCATCGGCCCCACCCTCGCCACGGCCTCCGCCGTCGGCGGCGAAACGGTCGTGCTGCCCCTCGTCGCCCGTAACCGCGTCATCGGCATGCTGACCCTGGGCAAGCCCACGGACGAACACTTCCGCCAGGAAATCCTGGAACTGGCCGAGGACCTGTCCCGCCGGGCGGCACTCGCCCTGGACAACGCCCGCCTGTACTCGGAGCGCACGGCCATCAGCCAGTCCCTCCAGCGCAGCCTGCTCCCGCCGGGCCTGCCGCAGATCGACGGCGTCGAGGTCGAGGTCATCTACCGCGCCGCCGGAGAGGGCAACGAGGTCGGCGGTGACTTCTACGACCTCTTCCCGATCGGCAACGGCGCCTACGGCTTCGCCATCGGCGACGTCTGCGGTACGGGCCCCAACGCGGCGGCGGTCACCGGACTCGCCCGGCACGCCCTGCGCCTGCTGGCCCGCGAGGGCCTGTCCGGGCCGGCGGTCCTGCAGCGCCTGAACTCTGCGATCCTCGACGAGGGCGACCGCAGCCGCTTCCTGACCCTCCTCTACGGCGAGATGCGCCCGCAGGAGGACGGCAGTGCCGAGCTGAAGGTGGTCTGCGCCGGCCACCCGCTCCCCCTGCGCCTGCGCCAGGACGGCACGGTGACGCCGGCCGCCGAACCGCAGCCGCTGCTGGGCGTGATCGAGGACCTGGAGCTGCACGAGGAGACGGTCACCCTCGACCCCGGTGATGTACTGCTCTGCGTCACGGACGGCGTCACCGAACGCCGTGAGGGCGCGCGCATGCTGGGCGACGACGGCCTCGCCGACGTCCTCACGACCTGCACGGGGCTGACGGCGGGCGCGGTCGCCGCGCGCATCATGCGGGCGGTGGAACGCTTCGCGTCGGACGCCCCGTCGGACGACATGGCGATCCTGGCGATGCGCGTCCCGGGAATCCACAAGGACGCATGAGAAAGACCCCGCCCGAAGGGCGGGGTCTTTCTCTTTGAGCCCCCAAACGGAATCGAACCGTTGACCTTCTCCTTACCATGGAGACGCTCTGCCGACTGAGCTATAGGGGCCTGTCGTTTTCGAGGTTTCCCTCGCCGCGACGAAGAAACTCTACCCCGAGCGGGCCCGAGTTCCCAAATTCGTTCGGAACCCGCTCAGTAGGCGGGCTGCAGCAGTCCCCCGAGCGCGTTGCACGCGGACACGATCCGGTGCATCTCCCGCTTGGTGAGCGAGGCGTCCACGGGCAGCGTCAGCGTCTCGTCGGCGGCCAGCTCGGTCTCCGGCAGGGACACGCACCGACGGAACTCCGGCAGCCGGTGCACGGGCGTCTTGACCGGCACCCGGCAGTCAACGCCCTTGGCCCGCAGGGCCATCGCGAAGGCGTCCCGGTCGGGCCGGCCGTTGCCAGGTACTCGCACGACGTACTGCTGGTAGGTGTGCCTGTCACCGCCGTCCGGCGTCCGTACGCCCTTGAGCTTGCCGTCGAGGTAGGCGGCCCGCTGCCTGCGCTGCGCTATCTCGTCGTACGGCGCCTCGGACTCGCCCTGCTCCAGCACCAGGACACCGTGCCGCTGCCCGAACCCGTGCAACCGCCGCACATCGGCGCGTCGTCCGAAGCGGTGCACGACAACGACCGCCGCGGTACGCGGAGTTACAGCTGCCTCGACAGAGCCGGGGTCGAGGCAGTAGGTCACCGGGTCTATGTCGGCGAACACCGGGAGCGCACCGGCCAGGGTCACCGCCTCGGCGACCTCGACGTTCCCAAAGGCAGGTACGACGACCTCGTCACCGACTCCGACGCCGGCGGCCCTGAGCATTGCAGCAGTTCCCATGTGCTGGATGCTGGGTGCGCAGGGTGAACGACACGTTAAGCAAAACGTAAAAAGGCCGGACCCCGAACCGAAGTTCAGGATCCGACCTTTTTATAAGAATTGTTCGGCGGTGTCCTACTCTCCCACAGGGTCCCCCCTGCAGTACCATCGGCGCTGTGAGGCTTAGCTTCCGGGTTCGGAATGTAACCGGGCGTTTCCCTCACGCTATGACCACCGAAACACTATGAAACTGACAACCGGACCGCCATCGGATGGCGGGGCTGTTCGTGGTTTCAGAACCAACACAGTGGACGCGAGCAACTGAGGACAAGCCCTCGGCCTATTAGTACCGGTCACCTCCACCAGTTACCTGGCTTCCAGATCCGGCCTATCAAC